>NZ_JOMN01000014.1:0-99355 GCF_002153485.1 Acetobacter sp. DmW_043
GACATGGTAGGGGTCGTAGGTTCAATCCCTGCTGCGCCCACCATTCCTGTCGCAGAAAACTGGGTATTTTTAAGACATTCCCCAAAAATTTATTACCAATACTAACCTAAATTCATTCATGGCTATTTGGTATCATATGAAATGACTGACTGATGACGCCATGTTTGGTTCTGCCTTTGCAAAAACAAGAACCGGGTCATGCAGAGATTCCGCCTTCCCGGCGACTTTCAGTTTTGTATCTCAGTGTTGTCTGCCGTGTTGTCTGCCGTTCGTAATTTCTTTATTCCATCCGCGAAAATATCATCCTCTCTCAGCAAACATATCCATCGTCTTGAGGCATTCGTCCAACACAACAGCACGAGCCCTCTTTCAGCCCGATACTTCCCCGCTCCGCGGCCTCCTCAACTCTTAAGACTTAATAAGAAAGAACCCTTCTGCTTTAAAATTGCGCGTCTTTACACAGAGATTAAGGCCGGGCATTTATAGAACCTTGAGTAGTAGATCATAGTAACTACTATAAGGATAAATCCAAAACCTGAATGGCTAGTGCCATGTTATTGTCGAGGCTATCACGTATTCAGTTTCTTAGTATCAAACCGACTTTACAGCCTGCAAACAAAAACCAGGAATAGAGCCTTTTTTATCGGGACTTGAAAATTAATATTTTCTCACATCAGATTACGAAGTAATTATAAAGAATATCAGAAGGCGGGCTATTAAATCTCATCTGGTTATTCTTCTATGACCCGCGAAACGTATATTATGGGCGCATATACATCATTACCACTTTGATCATTATAAAGCTACACACAGGGGTGTGTTTTTATATTTTTAAACTTAATGAAGCAAAAACTCAGCACATACCACACTCAATAAACAGGGGCGGCGCGTGACCACCCCTGACAAATATGCTCAGGCTTCTAAACCACCATCCACTGGCAGGGCTGCACCCGTAATATAACCGGCTTTAGGGCTGGCCAGGTAAGACACCATGTCAGCAATGTCCTGCACCGTGCCATAGCTGCCAGTTGCTGTAAAACTGCCAATCAGCCTGGCAGACTCACCTGTAGCCGGGTTCAGATCTGTGTCAATCGGGCCCGGCTCAACCACATTGACTGTAATACCGCGTGGCCCGAGGTCACGGGCAACACCCTGTGCAAAACCGCGCAGCGCAGCTTTTGTCGCCGCATAAAGTGAAACACCAGGGAAAGGCGCACGCGCACCAAAAGCAGAGCCAATGTAAATAAGGCGACTGCCTTTTGTCATGTGCTTCACAGCTTCTGATGTTTCAACCATCACACTGCGCACATTCAGGTTAAGCACCTGCTCAATCTGCTCAACGCTCATTTCATCAATCGGACCATAAGGATAAATACCGGCATTACACACCAGCACATCAAGACGACCAAAGATTTTCACTGTCTCAGCAATAACGTGCTTATTGCCGGCTACTGAGCCACCATCAGCCTGGACAGGAACAATTTTACGGCCCGTAGATTTCAGCTGTTCAACTGTCTCCAGCGCAGCTTTTTCATTGCGGGCATATGAAAAAGCGACATCATACCCATCTCTGGCCAGCTGCCCGACAATGGCTGCGCCAATACCACGACTACCACCAGTCACCAGGGCTACGCGTGTTGTCATTTTCACTCTCCTTCGAAACGATTACAGGCCAAGCATCAAAGCAATATTCTGCAAAGCAGCACCCGATGCACCTTTACCAAGATTATCCAGACGTGCCGTCAGCACAGCCTGCCGGCTATGCGTGCTGCCATGCACACGCAGCTCCATGCCGTCATTGCCCGCCAGTGCGGAAGCCGACAAAGAGCCCTCAGCCGGCAAAACCTTAATTTTATCCTGTCCGGCATAATGAGCCATCAGAGCTGAGTGCAGATCTTCAGTTGTCACATGGCCTTTAAGGTCATCAAGATGCAGCGGCACTGACACAATCATGCCACGTGGAAAATGCCCAACTGACGGTACAAACACAGGGCGGCGCTTCAGCCCTGCATGAAGGTGAATTTCTGGCACATGCTTATGCTCAAGCCCCAGACCATACAGTTCAAAAGCCGGGCCGCCCTCCTGCTCATGCGCCTCAATCATGGCCCGGCCACCGCCTGAATACCCGCTGACAGCATTAATACTGACAGGATAATGAGCATCCAGCACACCAGCATCAATCAGCGGGCGCAGCAGAGCAATCGCTCCGGTTGGGTAACAGCCGGGATTTGAGACACGCTGTGCCGAGGCAATTTTTTGTGTCTGACCTGGCGTCAGTTCAGGCAGACCATAAACCCAGTCAGACGCTGTACGAAAAGCAGAACTGGCATCAAGCAGACGTGGTGCACCTGCACCCTCCTCTGCCATCATCTCCGCAGCTTCGCGTGAGGCTGCATCAGGCAGACACAACACAACCAGCTCTGCCGCCAGCATCGCCTCCTTGCGGGCTGCCGGATCTTTACGATGTGCCGGGTCTATCGTGTGCAGCTGCACAGGCAGGTCCACAAGGCGCTGTCTGATCTCAAGGCCTGTTGTGCCAGCTTCACCATCAATAAAAATAACCGGATTCTGCGTCATGCCGTATGTCTCTGTGAGGTGTGTCGAAAAAAAACCCTCATACTCTGCTCAGCATCAGGATCGTTGTCTTGTCGGCAGACTATTCGTCATGCATCTTCCTGGCATTATAGGGTGTGACGCTCCACAGATGAAGAGGGCAACGGAAATAAGAGCCATCTGCACAATGCAAAGGGCTACAGCCCTCGGGAGCTTGCACAAAGTATCATGAGAGGAAAGGCACTCTTTATGGCGTCAGAACACTTACCTGCCTCTGCCAGCGAAGCGGAGCAAACTGCTGCACAGGAAATAACACGTCTGGCAGCGTTAATGGCACGACTGCGTGACCCGCAGGGCGGCTGCCCATGGGACCTGGAACAAACCCCCCTGACCATTGCCCCCTATGCTATTGAAGAAGCCTATGAGGTACTCGATGCCGTTGAACGGCAGGACTGGCCTGCCTTTGCTGATGAACTGGGAGACCTTTTGCTTCAGGTGGTCTATCAGTCCCGCCTGGCAGAAGAAGCTGGTCTGTTCTCGCTGGCCACAGTAGCCCGCTCTGTCACTGAGAAAATGATCAGACGCCACCCTCATGTTTCCTTCAGTCGCGATGTACTGGGAAAGGAAGCTTTTGAGGAAACCGATACAAAACACAGAGCTGACACTGACCTGCCTGCTCAATGGGAGAGTCTCAAAGAGCTGGAACGCCAGAAGCAGGGCGTGTCATCCGGTGCGCTGGCAGGTGTGCCGCCGGCTCTGCCTGCTTTACTGCGCGCCTCAAAAATTGCCGGGCGGGCCGCACGCGTCGGGTTTGACTGGCCGGATGTCGGAGGTGTTGTCGCCAAGGTTCATGAAGAAATGGATGAATTTTCGGTTGAAATGGCAGCCGGTGACAAAGATCGTATGCAGGATGAACTGGGAGATGTGCTGTTCTCTCTGGCCAGCCTGGCCCGCCGCCTGAAGCTCGACCCTGAAGCCTGCCTGCGCCAGGCCTGCGATAAGTTCACACGTCGTTTTGAAGCCGTTGAAGCCAGGCTCTCAGCCCGGGGGCTGTCTATGCAGGACAGGCCGGTTGAGGAACTGGATGAGCACTGGCAGGCCGTAAAAAAAGAACAGGGCTGACACACAAATTATATATCTGTGCGCACCTCTGACTGACCGCTTCTTTTAAGCAGCAGCAGCGCAAAGAGAAAGACTGCTATACCACCGAGAGAGAGTAACGCCCCTCCCTGCCCCAGCGCACCATAACCAAAGTGCCTGGCCAGCAGGAAACTGCCCATTGAGGCACCAAGTGCATTCGCGATGTTAAAAGCGGAGTGGTTAAGCGATGCGGCCAGTGTCTGGGCATCTCCAGCAAAATCCATCAGACGGGTCTGCAAAGCAGGTCCCAGCCCGTTCACAAACACCGCAATTGCCAGCATATCCACCAGCAAAGCAAACTGGTTATGCAACACAAACGGAAACATCACCATAGCCACGGCACTACCGGAAAGAGACAATAAAGCTGCAAAATTAATACTGCGGTCAGCCAGCCATGCCCCAAAATTTGTGCCGCTCAGCATAGCAACACCCCAGGCGACCATAAAGCCCATCACTTCCCACTCTGGCACGTGTGTCACCTCAACCAGAACCGTTGTCAGATAGGTGTAAATACCAAACATGCCTCCAAACCCGATCGCCGCTGTCAGCAGGGTCAGCATAACCTGCACATTACGCATCACGGCAATTTCACGCAGTGGAGAGTTTTTCCGGTTTGGCCAGTCAGCAGGAATACAAAACCACACGCCGGCAAATATACATAAACCCAGCAGGCCTATTACCAGATATGAAACCCGCCAGCTGGCATGATTAGCCGTAAATGTTGCCAGCGGAGCCCCAATAAGCGTTGAAATCGCAATACCTGACAATACCTGCCCTACGGCCTGACCGCGCTTTTTACGCTCTGCCATAGAAGCGGCAACCAGAGCCGAAATACCAAAAATAGCACCATGAGGCAGACCGGTAACAAAACGTGCAGCCATGACAGCCGAAGGCGATGAAAGAGACACGCACAGAATATTACCAAACGCAAACAGCAAGAACAGCAAAAGCAGCAGTTCCCTGCGCGACAGGCGCGCGCCAAGAATGGTGATCAGCGGAGCACCAATGACAACCCCTATTGCATAAGCCGTGATTGCATACCCGGCTGATGATGCAGAAAGTCTGAGGGATTCGGCAAATTCCGGCAGCATGCCCATAATGGCAAACTCACCTGTGCCGACAACAAAAGTGCCTGCCGTCAAAATCAGCATAGCCACTAATCTGCCATGAGGGGCCTCAACAGGAGGCATAGCACTACTGATGGGCGGTATCGGTTCTGAGGACATAAACAGAGCTCTGATGACATAAAAAGAAGCGGCAGCTCAAAATATATTACTGCCCGCCACAAAGAAGGGCTGTGTGCCTATCATCTTTTTCGTCACCATTCGAGTCTGAGACGTAACGAAAAATGCCCGGCCACAACAGACCGGGCATTTTTACAACATTTTTCCTGACAATTAAAAAACTTAGACTGCTTTTTTAGCAAGATAACCCACCAGACGACGAGAAAAAGCATTCACGTCTTTAGGAGGTTCACCGTTCTGGATGCTTGCAACATCAAGCAAAATCAGTGCCAGCTCATCAACCGACTGACCCGCCTTAGCCATATCTGCCAGATGATGCACTACAGGATGTGTTGGATTCAGCTCAAGAATCGGCGTCACACCGGGCATACTCTGATTGCTGCGCTGCATCAGTTTTTGCAGCTGCAGGTCAGGTCCTCCTTCAGGGGCTGTCAGCACCATCGCGCTGTCAACCAGACGGTTCGTCGCTCTGACATCTGAAACCGCTTCACCCAGAGATGCCTTGAGAGCCGGAATAAGGGCTTCCATTTCAGCTTTCTCAGCATCACTCTCAGCTGGTGCACCAAACTTCTCAAGGTCACTCTGCCCCTGCGCCACATTACGCAGCGTTTTTCCTTCATAAGAGGACAAACGATCAGGCCAGAATGAATCTACAGCATCAGAAAGCAGCAGAACCTCAATACCACGCGCCTTGAAACCCTCGATCTGAGGTGAGGTCTCAAGAGAGGCTGCACTATCACCTGTCAGATAATAAATTGCTTCCTGCTCAGGCTTCATGCGACTGATATAGTCATCAAACGAGGTCAGCCCCTCAACAGCACTGGAACGGAAACGACACAGTGCTGCAACTTCATTACGATGCACCGGGTCATCCCACATGCCTTCTTTCAGAACCGGACCGAAGTTCTCCCAGAAAGAGGCATAAGACTCGCTGTCCTTCGCGCGGGTTTTCAGCTCAGACATAACTTTGCCTGTGACTGCTTTGCGAATACGGACCAGAACAGGTGTTGCCTGCAGCATCTCACGTGAGACATTGAGAGGCAGGTCTTCTGTGTCAACCACACCCTGCACGAAGCGCAGCCAGGGCGGAAGAATCTCTGCTTCATCCGTAATAAACATACGGCGCACATGCAGTTTCACGCGGCTTTCGCGGGTCTGTTCTGCAAATTCAAAGGGGCGGCTGCCTGGCACAAACAACAATGCTGAAAATTCAATTGTACCTTCAGCACGCCAGTGCAGGGTGTCCCACGGTGTGTCGAAATTATGCGTTGTATGGCGGTAAAAGTCGTTCAGCTGTTCCTCAGTAATCTCGCTGCGTGGCTTCAGCCACAGCGCGGTTCCTTCGTTCGCTGCTTCTTCTTTCCCTTCACGCATAATGGTCACAGGCCATGAAATGTGATCAGACCATTTTTTAATTATGCTCTGCAACCGCCATGGATCAAGAAACTCGTCCGCATCCTCTTTAATATGGAGCGTAATATCTGTGCCGGGCTTATCTCGCCTAGCAGGAGAGAGCGTATATGCGCCCTTACCTTCTGAGGTCCAGCGCCATGCCTCGTCAGAGCCGGCACGGCGTGACACAACATCAACCTTATCTGCCACCATAAAGGCTGCATAAAAGCCAACACCAAACTGACCAATCAGACTTGGGCGATCTTCTGGTTTTGCATTAGACAACTGGGCACCAAAAGCGCGTGTGCCAGAACGGGCAATAGTGCCAAGGTTGGCAACCAGCTCGTCGCGGGTCATACCGGTGCCATCATCGCTGATAGTCAGCGAGCGGGCCTCTTTCTCAGGGTTAATGCGAATACCTGCGCCGTCTGGCAGGGAAAGAGCACCATCTGTCAGAGCTTCAAAGCGACGCCGGTCAGTGGCATCAGCCGCGTTAGCGACCAGTTCGCGCAGAAAAATCTCACGCTCTGAATAAAGTGAGTGAACAACGAGGTCGAGCAGGCGCCCTACTTCTGCGCTAAATTCCCGTGTTTCGGTTCCTGCTGCGCTGCTGGCTGCATCTGTCATAATCATAGATCTCCGCGTTTTGCGTCCTGTATGCATCACAAGCACAAAAGCCCCTGCCCGCAGGCCAGAAGCTTTCACCTTCTGCATCACAGGCAGAGATGAGGAGAGAAAAGAGAGTTTTCAATATGCCTGTTTCATGTTTCTCTGACTTTATTCTCTTTTAGCCTGCTCTGCCTTTATATGAGGCCAGCCAGGGCAAAGAGTAGCACGCAAAAACAGAGTAGATCAGCCCAGACATTAAAGGCCCGAACATGCTGCAACATCTCAAAGCTCTGGTGCACAAATGGTTTCGAAAGGCGACGGGCCGTAATCCTTCTGCCGCAGGCAACCCTCCACTGGCCGTTTTTACAATGGCTTATAATGAGCATGATATGCTGCCCCTGTGGGCACAACATTACATCCGTCAGGTCGGGGCAGGACACGTCTATATTCTTGACCACGGAAGCGATCATTTACCGCCTCTGCCCGGATGCAGTGTTATAACACTCAAACGGGATGAACTGGATGAAATTGAACGCACAAAAATCGTTGAAAATTTTCAGCAAAAACTTCTTCAAAACTATCGCTTTGTCCTGTTCACTGACTGCGACGAATTTCTGATTGCCCGGCCTCAACAGTACCTCTCTTTGCGCGATTATGCACAAAACTGCCCTTACAAAACGGTACAGTGCGTTGGTGTTGATATTATACAACAGGAGGCGGATATGCCACCTGTCCGGTGGCATCAGCCAGTCCTGCACCAGCGCCCTTATGGCGCCATACGCCCGTGGTCATGTAAGCCCTTACTGTCATCTGTACCTTTATCCTGGCAACCAGGTTTTCACACATGCGATCAGCCTGCGACACTCGACACCAGTCTCTGGATGATACATTTAAAATATGCTGATCAAAAAAGAACATTGCAGAGGTTATCTCTGACACGATCTCTGCAATGGAGCCAGCAGGCAATCCGACTCAGGCACGGAGACTCTCACCGCATCAGCGATGAGCAACTTATTGATTTTTTCAATATTTTTCAAAAAAATAAATCTGAAAAAAACCTGGATAAACTTGACCTCAGAAATATTATACAGTCCGGCCAGGAAAGCAGCCTTTACCGCATTCCCCATGAATTTATAAATTCACTATAAAAATTATCCGATATTATCTATCTTTTTTGCTACTTTATATACCGTCTCTCTCAGCCAGCTATGCACGGGGTCATTATCCCGTCGAGGGTGCCACGCCTGAAACGCATCAACATAGGGCAGCGCAAAAGGATAATCAAAAGTCGCCAGTCCCGTTTCTGCTACCGGGACATGATTAATAACCATATCGGGTAATGTTACAATCAGATCAGTATAACGGATGCTATCAACCATCGCTTTGTAATTTGGCACAACAAGAACAATGCGTCGCATTAAGCCATATTGCTCCTGCAATATTTTATCTATCGGGCCGCGGGCACGCCCTCTGCGTGACACACTGATATGATCATAATGTGTCAGGCTTTCAGGTGTAATTCCTTCTTTAAAAATGGGATGATCCTTACGCACAAGCGCCTTCATCATATTATGAAAAAGTGTCTGACGTCTTATCTCTGATTTGAGCATATCTGTAGCTCCGATATAGAGATCTACAGAATCCTTACGCAAGGCAAGGTCGGCCTCATCATCAAATTCAGGAGCAAAAACCAGCTCGCAGTTCGGGCAGTCACGCCGCAGGGCTTCAAGCAAAGGCAGCGCCAGGACAGAAATCACCACATCATTCGCCCGAATAACAAATTTAGGCGACATAAGGTGAAGGTTATCAAGCACACGGGTTTCAACCAGTGTATCTGCAGCTCTTACAACCTCCTGCACCCGGTTTAAAATACCCAGAGCAAAGGCGGAGGCAATCAGATGTCGTCCGCAGGGCACCAGAAGGGGATCACCAAACACAACACGCAACTTAGCCAGGTGACGGCTCATAGCCGGTTCGCTGACGTTCATACGCTGTGCTGCCACAGAAACACTCTGTTCTTCTATCAGAACCTGAAGGAAGCGCAGCAAATCAAGATCATATCCTCGCATGCCGGCACCTTATCATTACACCTAACGAAAATGAAATTTATAATCATTCCGGAAAGTGGAATCCTGAAATAATCAGAATGAGGGTTTTCTTCATTTAAGTTCCAGTGATTATTCCACCATCTCTCTTCAGACCACCGGAAGCCGGAAAATCACTATGGACGCAGCTACAACACATATCAGTCCTGCCCCTGAGGCTGCTGCGCCTGTTATCCATGCGGCCCCTCCTGTGCCCTCCTACATCCCGCCTTTTGGGCTGCGTACTGTTATCGGGTGCCTGGGGGTACTGATGGCAGTACATATTGTAGGGTTTAACGAACACGTCACACAAATCGGCCTAGCAGATATCAGGGGAGCCATGCACATAGGCCACGACGAGGGCACATGGTTTATCACTATATACGAAGCCTTTAATATTGCCTCTATGGCCTTCACCCCATGGTTTTATGCAACTTTTTCTATTTATCGTTTTGCCATTTTCATGACGGCGATTGCCGCTTTACTGGGCATCCCGGCCCCGTTTATGCCTGATGTCACCTCGCTGTGCGTGCTGCGTGCCTTTCAGGGGCTGGCATCAGGTTGTCTGCCCCCCATTCTCATGACGGTCATGCTCAAATACCTGCCACCTCAGATCAGAGTATTCGGCATTGGTGGCTATGCCATGAGCGCAACATTTGGCCCCAACCTTGGTCTGCCTCTTGAGGCATTCTGGTTTGAGCATGTTGGCTGGCACTGGCTGTACTGGGAGGTTATTCCTATGTCTGCCGTCGCTGTTGCAATGATGGCTTATGGCCTGCCCCGTGACCCGGTGCACCTGGAACGCTTTGAAAAATTCAACTGGCTTGGTGTGTTAACCGGCCTGCCTTCCATCTGTGCGCTGGTCACAGTGTTGTATCAGGGTGATCGGCTTGACTGGTTTCGTTCCCCGCTGATTATCAACCTGACATTCTGGGGTATGGCCGCTTTTATTGTTTTCGTTATTAACGAAGCCTATCACCCCAGCCCTTTCTTTAAGGTGCAGTACTGGAAATCCCGCAATATTCAGTCTGCTCTGCTGTCGCTGGTCGGTATCCTTGCTATTTGTAGTCTCCTCTCAGAAATACCGGCGACATACCTTGAAGAAATAAGAGGCTACAGACCTATTCAGACTGCCCCGATTTCTCTGGTTGTGGCTCTGCCACAGCTGATTATGCTGCCTCTGATTGCCGCCATATGCAACAGTCGCAAAGTAGACTGCCGCTATATTCTGGCAGGTGGCATGCTGTGCTTAGCCGCAGCATCATGGCTGGGTACCTGGCTGACACCTGACTGGGTGCGTGACAATTTCTACATTATCCAGATCCTGCAGGTCTTTGGTCAGCCTATGACTGTCATCGCTACACTGATGCTGGCAGCACTAACCCTGGGGCCGGCAGATGGTCCTTACATTTCGGGTATGGTGAACATGCTTAAAGGGCTGGCTAATGCCGTGGCTTTTGCCATTTTCTCAGTCATGACACGTCGTCGCGAGCAATATCACTCTGCCATGCTGCTCGACCATCACGGGAATAATGGCCTGGCTTTACAGGGTATGGGCAACCCGATTGGTCAGCAGCTTTCAAATACATCGCCCGATGCAGGGCATGTCACCCACAATACACTGGAGGTTTTTCATACCTTCATCCACGAGCAGGCACTCGTGCTCGGACTGGCAGATATTTACTATGTCCTTATCTGGGTCTGCCTGTTCTTTGCTGCGCTTAATCTCATCCTGCCGCGCCGCATTTACCCGCCCAGCGCCCCTGCTGCGACGGCCCCTGCACACTAACTTTTGCGGAACAGACACATGCTTTATAAAAAACCTCTGCTTTATGCTGGTGGTGCGGCAATCGTGCTCACTGCCGCCGCCTGGGGCGGTGCCCGCCTGGTAACGGGCAATGGCGTTGACCAGTATACAAATGATGCCTACATCACTGCCGATTTTACGGCCGTTGCCCCTAAAGTCGCAGGGCGTATTGACCGCGTTCTGGCTGAAGACAACGAAGCCGTTAAAGTTGGCCAGGAACTCGCTCATATTGAAGATGATGACTACCGGGCAGCTCTTGAGGCAGCGCAGGGCCGCCTGAAAGCCGCTCAGGGTTCTGTTGATAACCTTAACGCTGAGCTGACACAGCAGGATTCTATCATCGCTCAGGCAAAAGCTGCCGTTCAGGCTGATGAAGCGACTTTGCTGTTTACACGCCAGAATATGACACGGTACCGCACCCTTTCATCAGGTGGTGCAGGTACAACTGAGCAAAAACAAGCTGCTGAAGCCCATGAAAAAGAAGCTGAAGCCACCCTGCTGCGCGACCAGGCTGCCACGACCAGTGCTATCAGCCAGATTGACGTTTTAAAAGCACGCCGCACACAGGCTGAGGGGGAGCTGCTTCAGGCGCAGGGAGACGCGCATCAGGCTGAGCTGAATCTGTCTTACTGCACCATCCCGGCTCCTGTTTCAGGCATTGTGGGTGAGCGTGGCGTACGTGTAGGGGCATATGTGCACCCGGGCACTGCAATTCTTGCCATTGTACCCACAGATAAAGCCTATGTTCTGGCAGATTTTCAGGAAACACAGCTTACTCACGTGCAAACGGGGCAAAGTGCAACAATATGGGTTGATACCTTCCCTGGCCATCCGCTCAAAGCACATGTTGACTCCCTTGCCCCGGCAACCGGCGTCGCCTTCGCGCCTATTCAGCCCGACAACGCCACCGGCAACTTTACAAAAGTTGTGCAGCGTATTCCGGTAAAGCTGACATTTGACGATGGCCAGCCCCTCGCCTCCAAAGTGCGCGTAGGTATGTCAGTCGAAGTCAGCATTGATACTGCTTCTACCCCTTCAGGTCCTCATGCCGGTGATGCTCGCTATGTCTGGCACTGATTTTTCTCATGCACAGCGCAGTGTGCGCCTGCCACTGCGTTATGCCCTGGCCTCTGTCTGTCTGGCAGCTTTAAGCGCCTGCACAGTTGGCCCTGACTATCACAAAACAGCTATTAAAACGACGAACGCATGGCACCAGAGTGTTACTCCGCAAAACAGCCATCCCGTCACAGCATCTGCTGACCCGCAATGGTGGAAAGAGTTTAACGACCCTACCCTGACAGCACTGGAGCAGGAGGTTGCCAGCGCTAACCTTGACCTGCAGGTTGCGTCTCTGCGACTGCAGCAGAGTGAAGCTGAACGCAAAATTGCGAGTGCGGCACAAATGCCCCATCTCGGTGCAAATGCGTCTTATGCCCGTGAGCGCGCCAGTAGCAATGGTATTCTTGGTTTGCTGGGAAAAATGGAGCAATCCACTCCTGGTGACATCGCCAGCGGAGCCCAGGGCTTTGGCCCCGCAGCACTGCCCGGCAGCGTTGGTAATCCCTCATTCAATCTGCCGCAATATGGTATGAATGCCTCGTGGGAGGTCGATCTGTGGGGACATGTACGCCGACAGGTCGAGGCAGCAACAGCAGCCCTGCACGCAAGCGAAGATATGCGGCGTGACGTGATTGTCTCACTGATGGCGGAAACGGCACAAAATTACATAGACCTGCGCGGCGTACAAGCGCAGATGGCTATTCTTGACCATAATATCAATATTGCCCGCAACAGCGTGAAACTCACGAACATGCGGTTTGCACAGGGTGCTGCAACCAGGCTGGATGTCGCGGATTCAACCGGGCAGCTCCGTGGATTTGAAGCCCGGCGTGCTCCGCTTGAACGCCTGCAGGTGCATCTGCTCAACGCACTAAGCTTTCTGGTCGCACGCGAACCAGGCACTCTGAACGAACGCCTTGGCAAAGCCGGGCCAATTCCGCCTGTTCCTGCAAACCTGCCTGTGGGCCTCCCCTCTCAGCTGGCAGAAAGACGCCCTGACATTCGTATGGCAGAAGAACGCCTGCATGTTGCTACCGCCAGCGTTGGCGTAGCCGTCGCTGACTTCTTCCCCCGCATCACGCTGTCAGGCAGCCTTGATATACAGGCTCTGCAATTTAGCGGCCTGGGGTCATGGGCTTCACGTCAGTATGGGTTTGGGCCAACGGCAACTTTCCCGATTTTTGAGGGTGGACGCCTGCTGGGTCAGTACAGACTACGTAAAGCACAGCAAAGAGAAGCTGCTATTATGCTGCACCGCACCGTGCTGAAAGCATGGGAAGAAGTGGATAATGCCATGGCTGACCTTGCCACAGCGCAGTCTGAACGGGACAGGCTACGCGAAGCAGTAGCCCAGAACGAAATTGCCGTTGAAACAGCTCAGGCACAGTATAAAGCTGGTTCTTCAGACTTTCTGTCTGTGCTGACGGTGCAAAATCAGCTTCTGGCCTCACAGGCCCGCTTTGTTGAAGCCACCACCGAAATTTCACGCTCAGTCACCCGGCTCTACCGTACCCTTGGCGGTGGATGGGAAAATGCTTTTCCTGTCACCCGGTCTTCACACAGCTAGGTAAAAAGGATCATACCTCATGTTAAAAGTCAGGCGTGCAGAAACACTTGGTCAGGTCACAGATGGAGAAGCACACCTGCACTGTCACTTCGCATTCGGAGCGTATAACGACCCCGCACATATGCACAATGGCCGGTTACGGGTAGTAAACCAGATCAGCCTGCCTGCTCAGGCACAGTATGTGGCGGGCCCCGAGAAAAATGTTGATATTGTAACCTGGGTTACGCAAGGCTCAGTTACAACACAGTGCGAGCACTTTCACGCTGAGACCATCAACAAGGGTGATATACAGGTGTTGTGTACTGCTACCGGGTGCACCGGCCTGAGCTGGAAGGCTGGTGCAGAAGCAGCACAGCTCCTGCAGTTCTGGTTTTTGCCTGACTGTAAAGGCGGCATCCCCATGCAGGAAATCCGGAATACCAGCGGATATCCTGACACAACAGGGTTTCGTATTATTGCCTCCGGTTTTCCCGATGACGACCCCGAAGAAGAAGAAACGATCAGAGATGGTGCACCAGCAGCCTTACTGGGCAGCGGGCGCCTTTTGCACACCACTCTCAGCGCCGGTGAGGGGGCCCGCTACCAGACCACACCAGGGCGCTCGCTCTTTCTGCTCGTTGTCAGCGGGACTGTCACACTTGAAGGTACCACACTTGATGCTGGTGACAGCGCCGCCATTTCTGAGCAGCAGGAGCTCCTCATCATAGCACAGAGCGATGCCTCCGTGCTGCTTGCCGACACAGCATACGACGCTTCTTAACCGGCGTGCGCGATATGACGGGCCAGAACCTCTGGTGTACAAACGGTCTCAGCCTGGCAGAGCCTGCTCTGCAGCACCTGAGGCTGACCATGATCTGCCCTGTCTGCGACCGGTAAAGTTTCACGCAGCTGCTTCAGGCTCTGATGGAAAATAACGAATTTAACCTGATTTTTTCCATCTGGCATCTGCCAGAGTTCAAACCCCAGAACAGTGTCTGGTGCTGTTGGGTCAGGCTGATCTTTAAATGACCAGTCAAGGCCAAATAGAGCTGACAGCATATCAAGTGTGGTATCATGCCCCGCAAAAACAACAACTTTTGCATCCTGCGGGAAAACTGCCTCAGCAGGCGACGGCGGCACTTTATTATCGAGCAGAGCAAGAATGGCTGAAACCAGAAACTGACCACGACGCGCAGCCAGGGCCGGCATACGCCTTATAGTTTCACTCTGATAATTATGAGCTGGCAACACCATGTTAAGCAAAGCAATCTGACTATCATCAGATGATGAGGCCGGCAGGCTGACCGTTGCAGGCAAACCCTGTGCGTATTCTAACAGCAGATTTTCAGAAACTGTTGCTGAAAGTGCCAGACCACCAGAGGCGTGAGGGGCACCTTTTTTCCAGGTCAGGCGTGCAGGAGCTGTAAAACATATAGCTGGCGTATGCCCGCACCCTTCAGGATCAAAGAGCTTTTGCAGCGTCTCCTCAGCCTCTCTGACATCCTGGGGTAAAGCACCAGCCTCATCATGACGGTAAACTGCCTGTAAAATGGCAGAAATATTATGCTGATCAGCATAAGCATGACCGCTTGCCAGGGCATTAAACAACGGATCTTTCTGACCCGGAGCCAGAGAATGTGCCTGGGAAACACATCCGCCGCTCATACTCTGCGCAAGAATATCTCCTGTTTGACGCGTACGGGTATCCGCCGCATCAGCCCAGACAAAAAGTGATGATGTGTGCGGGCATACCTGTTTTTCTGCCCCACCCAAACCAGAAAACGGGGCATAATAATGCCTGATAAAATCACCCATCAGGTGCAGGTCTGCCCGGCCATGGTCCGTCAGCTGCCCTGGAGGCACAGGCCAGGGGCTCCATGAACGACCGGTTTTTACGTTAAGCGTCTCAATTTTTTGTGTCGGGCTGCGAATACCATGGCGGGCCACCAGTACAACACGCTTAAGAACCGCTCCGGAAGGCGGCGCACTCTGCTTACTGGCAGCAGCGGACGACACTGATAAAACAGAAAAAAGGGCAGCACACAGAGCGCCCTGTGAAATACGAGAGAAAAAAGCAGACAAATTCAGCCCTTCGGAAGTGCCCGGGCAGCCTTCTCGCTCAGGCGTGTCACAAGCAACTGGTTAATACGAAACCCTTCAACATCGACAACTTCAAAACGATAGCCAGCCTGGTCCACTCTGTCCGTCTTGCGTGCCATGCGCCGCAGACGGTGCATAACAAACCCGCCTATCGTATCAAACTGTGTGCTGTCGGGCAGATCTGCCAGATGGAGCTCACGCATGACATCACCAATCGGGGCAGCGCCGTCAATCAGCCACGAGGTTTCATCACGACGCACGATGGCCTGCTCGTCAAACGGGTTAGCCAGACCGTCCATCAAAGCACCCATAATATCTTTAAACGTGATAAGCCCGACAACCAGGCCATATTCATTCACGACCAGAGAAAAACCGACACCATGCGTATCAAACTGCGCAAGCGTGTCCCACAAATTCAGGGTTTCAGGAACAGAGAGGACATCACGGCGCATTCTGAAGATCGGATCAGCCGGTATTGTCTCCCCCGGAACCGGAGGGATTGTCGGGTCAACGACTGAGGCCAGAACGTCCTCCGAACGGATAGAACCGACAACCTTATCAAGCCCGCCATTACATAGCGGGTATCGCGAATAAGGCTTTGCTCTTACTTTTTCATGGTTACTACGGGCAGTGTCCTGCGTATCGAGAAAAACAATCTCATCGCGCGGGGTCATTGCTGATGTCACGGAGCGATCCTGCAAACCCAGCACATTTTCAATCATCTGATGTTCCTGCTCAAGCAGAACACCCGAAGCCGTACCAGCGGCTAAAATAGCGCGTAAATCTTCAGGTGTGACAGGTTCAACAGCAGAAGCTGCCGGAATTTTAAGAGCACGCAAAACCGCATCAGAAATTTTAGAAAAAATCCAGACAACCGGATAAAGAACACGCAGGGCAAATTTAGGAAACCAGCCTATGCTCAAAGCAACTTTATCAGGAGCATTCATTGCCACACGTTTTGGCAGCAGGTCAGCAAACAGAACAAAAACACCAGTAACAAAAATAAAACTGGCAGCAGAACCAAGCTTTTCAGCAAGCCCTGGCCCGACACCCCAGTATGTCAGCAAAGCGCCAAAGGGCGGAGACAGCATTTCTGAGCTGACAATCCCCCCCAGAATACCAACACCATTAAGACATATCTGCAGAACCGTCATGACCTGTCCGCTATTGCGGCGCAAAGCAAGAAAAGCCTGAGCCCGATGATCACCTGCCTCAGCACGCGAGCGCAGCCTGACCTCACGCGCAGCAGCGAACGAAATCTCAGACAGAGAAATCAGAATACTAACCGCAATAAGAAGAAAAAGGGTCAGAAGCCCCAGTAAAAAAAGGATCAAAGGAATGCTCTGGATAAGATAATGCACGAAGTGCTTCGCGGCTGACTATACCCTTTATAACCTGTAATGCCTAGGCTTATGACCTGCGAGACAAATGAGTTGTTAAGCAGTCAGGCATCATGTTTTTAATATACGAAGCATGTTACGAAACAAAATTACACAGGATATAAACCATAAATGATAAAAAAAATATAACAGAATAAAACGATTTAAAATATAAAATTAATAATAACCTCTTTTAATTTATAAAAATCAAAATAAATATATAAATATTAAGCCATAAATAAAAATATAAACTTCATAATTTATAATTATATTATTTTTTTTGATTATTTTTAAAAAAAATACCAAAAAAAACCACAATATAAGAAATTGTTATTTTTTATAACAGGTTGCACTGTTTTCTTTTTTGCTTATGGCTAATAAGCATGGTTTTATGCAATAGTCTAAGAATTAGTTCAGTCACCAGCTGTCATACCAAAGGGATGGCAGTCACAAAACCAGAGAGTCGTCTATGAAGCTGAAACAACTCCCTCTCCTCATGGCCCCTGTTCTGATGCTGGCCGCCTGTGCGCAGACGCCCATGGGACCAACAGTGATGGTACTGCCAGGCAAAGATAAGTCTTATGCAGAATTTGCTCAGGAGCAGTCCTTCTGCAAATCGCAGGCAAACTCTGCTGTAAGCGGGCAGGCTGAAAACCAGAACCATCGCGCCCTGTTAGGTGGCCTTGCCACAACCGCACTGGGTGCTGGCCTTGGTGCTGCTATTGGCGGCGGCTCAGGCGCTGCTATTGGTGCTGGTGCAGGCGCACTGGGTGGCGGCCTTGGTGGAAGCATGTACACCAACAACCAGCAAGGCGGCATTCAGACCCAGTACAACAATGCCTATGCACAATGCATGGTTGCCTATCACAACGTACTCGGCCAGTAAGTCGTCAGTATAACAGAGCAGGTACAAAACCTGCTCTGTCTCTCCCGGTAATTCCGGCCGGGAAAGGCTCTTTACCCCATGCCCTCCTCCTCTTCTGTTGCAGCTGTTATTCTGGCGGGTGGCCATGGAACCCGCATGGGCGGGTGTGAAAAGCCCCTGCTATCCCTACAGAGCACACCAGTACTCTCCGTCATTCTCAGGGCGTTACAATGCTCTTTACCTGCAAGCTCCATAGCACTCAGCACTAACAGCCCGGCCTCGCTATATGCCGCATGGAAGTTACCTTTGCTGCGGGATGATACAACAGATACCGGCCCTCTGAGCGGACTTCTGGCAGGATTAAAATGGGCGAGACAATCAGGCGCTGATACATTAGTGACAATACCGGGTGATACACCCTTTATTCCTGACACATTAACCTCTGACCTCACTCCCGCTCCGGCGGCGGCTATATCTGATGGCCGGCGGCATCACCTGGTTGCTTCATGGCCCGTAAGCTGTGTCGAAAATTTACAAAACTGGCTTTCAGACAAAGAGAATAAATATAAACGCCGCGTACGCCTGTTTGCAGATACCCTCGGCATGAAAGAGATTTCTTTCTCTGCTTCACCTTATGATCCATTTTTTAACATCAATACACCCGATGATTATGCAACAGCATGCCAGATTATGCAGAGTATAAAAAATGATTTCTAAATCACTTGTTTTTTCATGGGATACGAAAAAAATTACAGGTCATGGCGTTTCAGAGCACTCTTTAAAACTGGCAGATGAAACACCCGTCACTTTTATTATCAACAGCATTTCTTATGCAACAATGATGATAACAGCTGAAAATATTGAAGATTATAGTTACGGTTTTTTAAAAACAGAACGCCTTGTTTCCTCACCGGATCATATTCGCTCGCTAACCATAGATACAACAGAAAATGGCATAACAGTTAACGTGCTTATAAAAGGAAGCGATTTTAAAAAAATCCTTCAATTACAAAGAAACATGACAGGACGCACCGGTTGTGGCGTTTGCGGCACGCAGGATCTTGAAACACTGCACACGAACCTTCCTTCCGTTGCACAAAAACCACCTGTAACGCAGGCTGCTCTGCTTAAAGCACTCAATGAGCTCCCTCACCTGCAAATATTAAACAAAGCTGTGCATATGGTTCATGGTGCCGCCAGATGCAGCGTAAATGGTGATATCCTTGCCGTACGCGAAGATATTGGCAGACACAACGCACTGGATAAGCTGATCGGAGATGGTTTAAGAAATAATATTGATTTTTCAGAAGGGTTTTGCCTTATTACAAGCCGCTGCTCATATGAAATGGCACAAAAAGCCATTATTGCCGGCTTTACAACACTGGTTGCCATCTCTGCACCAACTGTGCGTGCACTACACCTGGCACAACAGGCTGGCCTGACACTCATCGGGCTTGCCCGACCAGAAAGCCAGTTTATCTTTACACAGCCTGAGGCTACTCACCCACCAGCTTAAAATGCAGCCTGAAGGCGCGTCACAACAGAATTCCCATTACGACCGGATATATTATAAGGCAGCTGATTTCGTGTCACAATAAAATGGTTATAATCAAGCATAACCCTGAAGTGACGATTAGGGTACCAATTCACACCACCAGCCCATACTGTTTGCTTTCCCCCTCTTATACCAGCCGATAAATCATTAAGATCTGCGACACTATATCGCCCTGACACCTCAAGCGCGCCCCACTGACCATGCTGAGGATCAAAATCTGCCTCAACACCAGGAGCAGAAAAAGCTCCCTGCCTGATGTCATAAGCACGCGGCTTACCCAGTATAGTATAAGTTACTTCACCATAGTACCCGTCAAAATTAACGACAGGCAGACCACGCTCGCTGCGCTGTACACCAATATGATAGTACTCCCCTATCATAATCAGTCGTCGCCAGCGCAGGCCAAGCTCCGGGCCTGCCGCCCAGACAGGCCCTGTATTACTAACCGTAGCAGAAATAAGCTTTGTACCTGTCAGACCTGCCTCTGTCGCCTCTCCCGGAGAGTAACGTCGGCCGGCAGAGTTTTGTGTCGTTTTAAATGCACTCAGTGCTGAAATTCCAATATGTATATCGACATTTTTTGAGATATAAGGACGGCCGGCTACACGCAGGGTTGCACCAGTCTGGCTGTCAGAAACTGTAGAATCGTTCCCTCTGGTTCCATAACTCTGACCCGTAAAATATCCTGCTATCCACCAGCGTTTTTCATAGTGCAAAGCTCCCGCACTAAAGCGGGAATCTCCTGCAGCTATGTTACGCACAATATTAGTAATGCCCGGCCGCTCAAGCATCTGAAAATTGTTGGAACTTTGTGAATCATAAAATGTGACGCGTGGCTGAAAATAGCCAACTGTTACATAAGTATGAGAAAAACCTGTATAATTTATATTTGCTTCATATAAACTGACTTTTCCGTCTGAACTGCTTGATCCCCAGTCGGGAGTAACATTCGCTATCCAGTTTTTATATCGAAAAGAAACTGGCAGCCTGAGACGACGTAAATTTTGTGTCAGTCCAGGAAAATTTCCCTTCGTTTCACCAGGGCGCGGAGACATACCAAAAAAACCACCAATATCTTCATGCAGGGCGAGCCCCACTGAAAAAGCATAAGCGGCATCAGCAGAAGCAATAGTAAACCGCCCACGAGGAAAACCTATAATCATGCCTCCCACGCGTACGTTTTCATCTTTCTGTGTAGCCCAGTGAAAATGCTTCCACGACTCAACAACACCACGGTCAGAAGGTGGCGTACCAATTTCAGATAAACGCAGAATATTATACTGTGAGGCACTATCAGAAAATTTTATTGCAGGGTCAGATGGGCCAGACACGACATGACGCACTTTTTGCTCAGACAACTCAGCAGCCGGGAGCGGAGCAGCAGGTGCCGCTATTTTTTTCTGATTATTACGATTAGTCCGGGCTTCACTTTTTGCCAGACGCACTTTGAGCGATGAGATCTGCCCCATCAGCTCACGTCGCATAGCAACCATCTCACGTCTTAACTCCTGTATCTCAGCAGCATCAGAAGATGCAGCCAGAGCCGCTGACGCATTACCTGTTGCCAGACATGAGAACAAAAAAAAGCCTGAAGAGAATACTGTGCGGCGCATCAGACACCATTGTAATTACAAAATCACCTCTTCTTTCGATTATAAATGAAATTTATTTTATTTATATATAATTTTGGTAACTTTAATATAAAAATGGCTCGCCTTTGCAGGCGAGCCACACAGTCTCATGCAATCTTAAGTTTAACTTACTTCCATGAAGACAAAATAGATGTTTTTACAGCCGGTGGCAAAGTTACATAGTCCAGCCCGGTAGCAAGGCTATCGCCTTTTTCAAAACCCCAGGTGAAAAATTTCTTCACAGCTTTACTACGTGCTGCATCAGCCGGAGCAAGCGGCACCAGAACATACGTTGCAGAAACAATCGGCCAGGCACCTTGTCCGGGAGTGTCAAGCAGATCAACCGCGAAATGATCAGCATGCTGCCAGTCTGCTGAAGAGGCTGCCTGGGCAAAGCTCTTCTGGCTGGCTTCTACATTTTCACCGGCATGATTACGCAGCAATACGGTCGTCAGGTTATTTCTGCTGGCGTAAGCAAACTCAACATACCCGATTGCGCCTTCTGTGTTATGCACCGTAGCCGCAACCCCGTCATTACCGCGTGCGCCCAGACCACCAGGCCATGAGATTGACGTCGCTGCCCCCTGATTTTCTTTCCAGCTGGCAGATGACCGTGCGAGGTAAGACGTAAAAACAAACGTTGTTCCTGAACCATCAGCACGGTGAATGGGAGCAATAGCCATGTCAGGCAGCTTCAGACCTGGATTCAAAGCTGCAATTTTCGGATCATTCCAGTCCGTAATCTCACCGGCATAAATACCGGCAAGCACCGGTCCACTCAGCTTAAGGGTCGCTGTTTTAACGCCAGGCACATTGATAACAGGAACAATGCCACCCATTACGGTAGGAAACTGAAACAAATGTGCTGAAGCAATTTTGGCCGGAGCAAGCGGAGCATCAGATGCGCCAAAATCAACCGTACCAGCCATAACCTGATTTTGCCCGGCACTTGAGCCAACGCTCTGATAATTAACACTCAGTCCTGTTGCGCTGGCAGCGGCATCACCCCATGCCTGATAGATAGGAGCAGCAAAGCTTGAGCCCGCACCGGTAATGCTCTCGGCCAGCGCCGTACCAGAGCATAAACTACCGGCAAGACCGGCTGCTGCCATCACTGCAAAACATGACCGTAATGAAAAACGCATCTATCTACTACCTTCTGAGTATCAGCTTTTAACCAGAGCCATAACACTCTTTATTTTAGCCTGCTGCTGCAAAGACTATCATAATCTGCTCTTAAGTTGCATGACTGTTTCATGACACATGAGCAGGTAACCAGATCAGGCAATCCGTGCCCTGACCAACAACACTCTCGATCCTGAAGCGCCCGCCATGACGAGCTATAATATGCTGCACGATCGCAAGCCCGAGACCACTCCCCTGCACGACGGCAGATGTCCTGGGCACACGATAAAACCTCTCTGTCAGACGCGGGAGATGGCGGGCAGCTATACCCGGACCATTATCTGACACCCTGATTTCCACACCGGGATGTCCCGGCCACCCTTTACCAGGCTCTGCATCCCTGCAGGTCACTGTAATTTCAGGTTTATGGTCCCGCGGCAAATCAGAATCCTGTGTGGCATATTTCAGCGCATTTTCAACCAGGTTCATCAGCACCTGCACCATCTGATCAGTATCACCGGCAACAGACTGTACTGACAGGTCAGACACTACAACATGCAGTTTTGTTTTTTGCCGGCGACACAGCACCGAAGCCTCACGCTCGAGCTTACGACACAACTCCTCCAGGACAATCTGCCCCCGAGGACGCTGATGCTCAAGCATCTGCACCTTTGAAAGATAAAGCAACCCATCGAGCAGACGCTGCATGCGCTGCCCCTGCTCTGCCATAATGGACAAAAACTCTTTCTGCGCATCAGGATCGCCTGCAGCAGGCCCCTGAAGGGTCTCTATAAACCCAAGCAATGCAGCAAGCGGTGTACGAAGCTCATGACTGGCATAAGCCACAAAGTCCGCATGCTGACGCTCTGCCATCTCCATTTTTGTTACGTCGTGCAAAACAACAAAAGTCAGAGCAATATCGCGTGCAAAGCGCTTTTTTCGGTTCTGATCAACGGCGAGAAAATAAGGCGAAAAAACATGCCGTTGGAACAACGCTCTGACAACACGTCGCACAGGTACGTCCTGAACAATCAGAGCCTCTTCCGGCGCCGCATTTCTGGTAGCGTCTTTTTCCTTCAGTCTGTCGAGGCTGCTCTGGAAAGCGGGATGACGCTCTATCGCATTCAGCCCGCCTGAGAACTCTGCCTCAGCATAGGGCGATGTATGCACTATACGACGTTCAGAATCGAGAACGACCATCGCCACCGGCAGGGCAGCCGCAATCGGCTCAATAACAGCCAGCAGCCTTGACTGCGACATTGGCCGCAAAAAGCGGTCAGATTTCGCACCGGCCCGATGACGGGAGCGCAACATAAGGGCCGTTACGATACCAGTGATACTGCTCCCGGTGACAACACCTCCCGCAGCGTACAGCAAAGCAGCAGAAAGCATCTGTCACCCTTTTGTCAGAAGCACATTCTCAGGCAAACGGAAGATCAAGGGAATAGCCCCGGGCTCTTACCGTTCTGATCAGGTCCTGTTCACTCTCATCATCATTGAGAATCCGCCGCAGACGCCGGATGTGCACATCAACTGTACGAAGCTCTACACAGGAGCTGCGTTCCCACGCGTGCTCCAGAAGTTCCTCACGCGAGAAAACCTGCCCGGGATGCATCATCAGGAACTCAAGGAGACGATATTCCGTTGGTCCGAGAGACAGTTTACGCCCGTTACGCTCAGCCTTATGCTCGACCCGGTCAATGACCATATTTTCAAAGCGCAGTGTTTTGTCTGGCGGCGGCAAACGACGCAGCAGGGCCTTAACACGCGCCAGCAGGGCCTCCATACCAAAAGGCTTAATAAGATAGTCATCAGCACCCGTATCAAGACCACAGACACTATCTGTGTCCTCACCGCGTGCGCTCAGCATAATAATTGGTAAAGATCGGGTTTTAGCCTGACCGCGTACACGGCGGCACACTTCAATCCCTGAAACACCAGGTAACATCCAGTCAAGTAAAACCAGATCAGGCAAACGTGCAGCAATATAATCAAGTGCTGCCTGACCGTCTGCTACAACGTGCACCTCATAACCCTGCTTATCAAGATTGTATGATACGAGGCGAGACAGCGCCGGATCATCTTCCACAACCAGAATATGTGTTTTATGCGTCATAACCTGCTCAACTGCTATTTGGGCGAATCATACGCGTTTATGTCAGGCAAACACAACTCTGGTATGAATAAGTACAAAATTTCATGAAACCAGAGAGAAACATCATAACATATTGATAAATATGTATAATATTTCTGCTTCCCTCCTTTACTGTTTCATGACAGTTTTATGAAAAACATCCGCAGGCTACCTCTCTGCCATGCATAAAACATGACAGAGAGAAGTCAGCATCAGGCACCACAGCAAATAACAAGGTTGTCGTTGTTGGCATCATACAGCAGATAAGGCCCTGCAGCGAGCACCTGCACTGCAAGCATAGCAACAGAATTTGCTTTACGCTCACCCAGAGAAAGGCAGGCGTTACCTGTTGTCCACCGGCAATTCACCTCCTTACGTGTATCCCAGCCTTTAAGCTCACCACTCTGCAAATGTTCGTCGATAACACGCGTATCATTAAGCTGAAACAAACGAATGTCACCAACGAGAACACCAAGGGAACGACGATCATCAACAAACGCACCAATGGCATCACTTGGACGACTGGCACGCGATACCATACGCACATCTGTAACATCCGGCGGAATCATAAAGACATGGTATCCGTTAGCCTCGCGCACTTTGCGAAGTGTTGCCCCACATTCTGAAACAAGATGGAAAGCAGAATCATCTGTCGTAATATGCTGAAGCGGCCTGGAGACACCAATCCCCTCCCGAACAGCCCGTTGCTCAATAGCACGAAAAATAGGCTCAACATGCTCACGCGTCGTTGTCAGTGGCGCTGCTGCATCTTCATCCCAGCTTCTGACGTCACCCCGCTCCATTGTCAGAAGGTTACCATACTGAACAAACAATGAACGGTTACCGGTATCAAGATAGCTTTCCGTCAGCATACCATTCGCCCAGATAACAGAATGAGACTCAGTTTCGATGTGATAATAGGTATAGCCCGTCAGAGAGTGGTCGTAGAATACTGAACGGCCATTAACGAGCATCCGAACCGGTACAAAATTCCCGTCAAAGAACATGCAGTGTTCACCCGTCACCAGCAGATCTTTATACGGCACACCCGGCGCAATAGCATCCTTAAGCACCCTTACCGGATAGCCCGCAAGATCTTCTGCCAGACCGGGACGGACAAGCATATCTTTCTGCCCGGCCCAGGTAATTTTGCTTGTGCAGATTTTACCGGTCTCATGGTCAAAAACATTAACGATGTCACCGGGCCTGAGTTCTTCAACTGCACGATCACCCTCGGGTGTCGCGATCATAGAACCCGCAAGAAAGCAGACCTCAAGCAACAAATAACCATTAGCTGAGTTTGAACTTAAAGAAACACCGGAAGCTTCAATGCCAGTAATATTCAGAACAAAACTTGTTCCATTCTGAAGTGACAGCTGAATCTGATCAGCAGACGGAAAGCTCATTGCAACAATATCTGACTGCAACACGCCGGCAATTTCAATACGATCTGAATCTCCTGAACCATGGCCATTAAAGCCCGATATGACAGTCGAAGCAGTACCGCCACTGGCCAGCCCTGAAATAATCAGCCCGCTGTTATTGCTCCCATCCATATAGACTGTCCCGCCACCATCAGGCCAGATGAAAAGCTTTCCACCCTCATAAACTGTATTGACCCCTGAAAGAACAGACCCGCTATCCATGACAACAATGCCACCACTACTAACGGATGCATCTCCGAGAGTGCTGCCTGACTGCATAATAACCTTAATACCGTAACTAACCGGCGCATTCAGAAACTTACTTCGGTCACCATAAACCATCGTAAGCGGATCACTGCCGTCTGCCGGATTTTCTTTATCATCATTATTATAGCTTGACATAACTTCCACACCACAACTGCCAGGAAAACCAGAATTATTTCCATTATTCCATTTAATGAAATTAAAGTTAATATGTTTTTTATTTATATGTCAAAGTTTATACTTATTAATAAAATATATATTAAGTTGTTATAAGAAAACATTTTTATATATTTATTAACAAACACATTAATTTTAAATAGTTTTAATAAATAATGAAATTTAATATAAAATTAATACATTTATTTACAAAAAGTTATTATTATTTACAAATAAATTCAATAAATACAAAAACTTAAAATGAATTATGGCAATGAGGATTATAAAAAATAATATATAACTTTTCTATCGTGAAAACTATAAAGATAAAAAATGGATTATTAATAAATATAAGAAAAGTTATAAATAAATACATAAAAAAAGCCGGTACATAATGCACCGGCTTTTTTTAGTCATCAAAAATCTCTGCTGCAGAAATTCTTTTTAGCCCTCGAACGGGTCACGTACCAGAATGGTATCATCACGATCAGGGCTGGTTGAAAGCAATGTAACCGGCGCCCCGACCAGCTCTTCTATACGGCGCACATATTTAATAGCCTGAGCAGGCAGATCAGCCCAGCTGCGGGCACCCCGGGTCGTTTCTTTCCAGCCTTCAATCTTTTCAAAAACCGGCTTTACGCGCGCCTGTGCACCAGGAGCTGAAGGAAAACGATCAATCTGCTGACCATCAAGCTCATAGCCTGTACAAATGGCAATTTCATCCAGCCCGTCAAGCACATCAAGTTTTGTCAGGGCAAGACCGTTAACGCCACCAACCCGCACTGCATGGCGCACGAGAACAGCATCAAACCAGCCACAACGACGCGGACGCCCCGTCACCGTACCAAACTCATGACCACGCTCGCCAAGCTTACGGCCAGTGTCATCAAACAGCTCTGAAGGGAAAGGCCCTTCACCCACACGCGTGCAGTACGCTTTAGCAATACCAAGAACAAAACCAGCAGCAGCAGGCCCCATACCTGAACCCGTACCTGCATTAGACGCTACAGTGTTTGAGCTGGTCACAAACGGGTAGGTGCCATGGTCAACATCAAGCATCACAGCCTGTGCACCCTCAAACAGAATCCGGCTGCCAGAACGACGGGCATC
This sequence comes from Acetobacter sp. DmW_043, assembly GCF_002153485.1. Classification (NCBI taxonomy): domain Bacteria; kingdom Pseudomonadati; phylum Pseudomonadota; class Alphaproteobacteria; order Acetobacterales; family Acetobacteraceae; genus Acetobacter; species Acetobacter sp. DmW_043. The sequence continues at coordinate 27,178 of NZ_JOMN01000014.1, forward strand.
ATCGAGAATATCCCATACAGGCGCCATATAAGGGAGCACCTTCGGAGCAATATCTGTCAGAAACGCCAGAAGTTCCTCTTTACTGAAAGTCTCTGCATTCAGCCCTTTGAGAAGAGTGTTATGATGCAGCAGCAGCTCATCAAGCTTCCAGTCCAGTGTTTCCGGTTCGGCGAGATCGCACAGGCGAATAGCACGGCGTGCGACCTTATCTTCATAAGCCGGACCAATACCGCGACCGGTTGTGCCAATTTTACGCTCACCACGAGCAGCCTCACGCGCACGATCCAGCGCACCATGGACAGGCAGAATCAAAGGCACATTTTCAGCGATTTTGAGAGTCTCAGGCGTAACCTTCAGCCCCTGTTCCTGGATACGGCCAATCTCAGACAGCAGGGCCTGCGGGTCAACGACCACACCATTGCCGATGATACCCAGCTTACCGTTTACAACACCTGAAGGCAGCAGAGACAGCTTATAAACCTGGTTACCGACAACCAGCGTATGCCCTGCGTTATGACCACCCTGAAAACGCACAACAACGTCAGCGCGGCTGGCCAGCCAGTCAACGATCTTGCCTTTACCTTCATCGCCCCACTGCGACCCGATTACAGTGACATTAGACATAACACTCTGCTCCTGGAAAAAACCTGCCTGTCATCGTCATCGGCAAACATGAACGATGAAGAGAAATAAACCTCAAACCAGCTCGATGCAGCTCGCATCGAGAAGAATATGACTACACCCAAGGCGCCGTGCCTCAGCATAATAAACAGCCTCACCCTCTGCCGGAGCACACAGGCTGTTAATTGCAGCAACGCCGCGCCCGCGCAGGGCATCTGCGACATCTGTGCTGGCACCCGGGGCAACATACACGCGCTGCATCACCGGCACATTAGGCACAAGGCGAAACAACACATCAGGACGAAACGTCAGGCCACAGGCCGGCTCGTCATCATTACACAGATAACGCCCGCCACGCCCCAGCTCTTCAGAGCAGCCCTGTGCAAACACCGTAACACATACGCCGGTATGGTATTTCCAGCCTCTGAACTCAACCGGATCAATCGTCAGGCGCAGGTCAGGTGACTGAGCCTTAATAGCCGCAACAACTTCTGTCAGACGCTGCAGCGCAGCGCGCGCGCGCGCAGGCAAAGATACCCGGGCCAGCAAAGGCAGCACTCTGTCAGCCGGGCCTGCGGCCTGCAGAAGGGCTGTCAGGATCTCTGACAACCTGCCTCCCAGAGCAGACACCGCAGCGGCGTCTTTACGGTCAAGTGCGCGCATAAGAGCCGGACGCTCCGCCTCTGGCACCGCTGCCTCTTCAAGCAATGCGGGAATCAGGGACGGCATAGTCAGATCAAAGGACACGCCGGGAATGTCGAGCTGCTCAAGAGCTTCAGCTGCAACGCAGATCACCTCAGCATCAGCCTGGGGGCTGTCAGGGCCGATCAGCTCTATGCCAGCCTGCATGATCTGGCGGCCACTCTCATCAGCTGCTGATGGCAGCACAACAACGCATGACCCGGCATAAGACAGACGCAGGGGGCGCGGAAGACGCTGCAGACGAGTCGCAGCCATACGCGCAATCTGCGGTGTAATGTCAGGGCGCAGCACCATCATCCGCCGGGTCTCAGGGTCCATCACGCGAAAACTCTGATCCGCCAGGGAGAGACCTGATCCACTGAGAAGCGTTTCTTCAAACTCCATCAGAGGCGGGCGCACATGGTCATAACCATATGACGCAAACACGCGCACAAGAGCTGCAACGCCCTCAGCCTCGGTCCGTGCCTCGGGAGGGAGCAGATCAACAAAACCGGTCGGCAACAAAGCCGGGCTATATGGGTCTTCCGTCATAAGGGCCTCTATACATTGCCTGTGACACCCGTCATACCCGCAGGCACTCACTTTTCATACACTCAACAGTTAATTATGCCTCACCTGGCAGGGTTTCCCACCCGGGACCAATCACTGTAAGAATTCTCCGCTCCACGCCATCTTTGCGCAACACAATGATATTGCGGTCTTCAAGCCACTCGAGCACACGCCGTGCGCGCCCCTGTGACACCGTACCATAAACCCTGGCAATTTCTGCATCAGCCGGACAAGGCTGCCGGGCAATAGCCGCACGTGCAAGACACAGAAACACGGACTGAACATCCTCAGGTAAAGCCTGAGCCAGAGACTGAGCCTCCTGCCATTCAGGCGTGACACTCATATCCTCGCTTACACCGCTCCGTGCCGTAGCCAGTGCACGGTTAAACCTCTTAAGGTCAAGCGCGTTGCGTCCAAGGCCCGCTATACGGCAGCGCACCAGAAAGTCCTGATACAACACAGGAGCAGGCCGAAACGTGTTCTCTGCACTCTCAAGCATTTCACGCAGCACGGCCATCATACGGGCTTCCCGCTCCTGCTGGCTCTCAGGCGTTTCTTCCTGCTCAGGCTCTGTGCGGGCCGCAGCCTGTTGCTGGGCCTCACCATGCGCGGCAAGACTTGAGAGCAGATCAGGTGGCGGGGCAGCGGCAATTTTCGCAGGCCGGGAAGCCACCTCAAACGTAGTAAGAGGAGCAAGAATCAGGTCATGCACCGGTGCTGATGGCGGCTCAAACGGCGCCAGAACAGGCCCGGCAGAACGACTTTCTGTTTCAACTGCACCGATTCTGACAGAAACAGGGCGACGACACAAAGCCGGACCCAGTGCAACAAATGTGCCTCGTGCAAGGTCACGGAAAGCCTCAGCCTGCCGGCGCTCCATCCCCAGAAGGTCAGCAGCACGGGCCATATCAATATCAAGAAACGTACGGCCCATCAGAAAATTAGAAGCCTCAGCCGCAACGTTTTTTGCAAGCTTGGCCAGACGCTGGGTCGCGATAACTCCAGCCAGCCCTCTTTTACGACCACGGCACATCAGGTTGGTCATCGCCCCGAGCGAAGCTCTGCGCGCCTCATCTGATACCTCGCCCGCTGCGGCAGGCGCGAAAAGCTGCGCCTCATCAACCACAACAAGCACAGGGTACCAGTATTCACGCGGCACCTCGAACATGCCGCCCAGAAAAGCTGCAGCCCATTTCATCTGCTGGTCTGCATCAAGCCCTTCCAGATTCAGGACGACAGAAGCACGATGCAGGCGCATACGCTCACCAGCAGCGTGCAGCTCCATCTCTGAATACTCAGCACCATCAATAACCAGGTGACCAAATTTCTCCGCCAGGCTTACGAAATCACCTTCAGGATCAATAATCGCCTGCTGCACGAGACGCGCCGACTGTTCAAGCAACCGCCTGAGCAGATGTGACTTACCTGAACCCGAATTGCCCTGCACCAGAAGACGGGTCGCAAGCAGCTCCCCCAGATCCATCTGTGCCGGACCACCGCCGGGTACATCGCCGATTGTAATCATATTGCTCATGAAAGAGCAGATACCGTCAGGATCATGGTTGCTGCAACCACTCCAGCACACCTTTTGCAGCTGCACGCCCTGTTGCGAGGCAGGCATGCAACAGATAGCCGCCTGTCGGGGCCTCCCAGTCGAGCATTTCACCTGCGACAAAAACACCGGGACGGGCTGTCAGCATAAAATGTTCATCACACGCGGTATGCATCACACCACCCGCAGTCGAAATAGCCCTGTCGCGTGATTCTGTGCCGACCAGACGCACCGGCACAGCTTTAAGACGCGCGGCAAGCTCTTTTGATGTTGCAGGTACATCACCAGTCTCGCGCAGTAATGCGCCGGCCAGCGGAGGCAGGCGCAATGCCTTGCGCAAACGATTGGAAAGACTCTCACGCTGGCGCACGGCTGAAAGGCGGGCAGTCAGGTCCGCCTCACTCATCCCGGGCCTGAGATCAAGCATCAGCGTAGCAAAGCCATCGCGCTGTATGGCCTGACGCAACGGTGCTGAAAGCGCATAAAGCGCCCCCCCTTCGAGGCCCGTCGCGGTTACCACGATCTCACCCTGCACGGTACGTCCATCAAAGGTCAGGGCAACAGGCTTAAGCGGCGCGCCCGCAAAACGCTCACGAATCACCTCAGACCAGGCGACCTGAAAGCCGCAGTTAGAGGGCACCAGCGGTGCAAGCGACACACCCTGCCCTGCCAGAACAGGTGCCCACGCACCATCACTGCCAAGGCGTGGCCAGCTTGCCCCGCCTGTAGCCAGCACAACAGCATCAAACTGAAAAGGAGAAGCAAGCTCTGGTGACAAAGAATGTCCGGGACGCGCAGAGCTGAAAACCGGCTGCCCCTGAGCATCCCAGCCTTCCCACCTTGTGAGCGTATGCAGCTGCACACCCTGCGCACGCAGGCGGCCAAGCCATGCCCGTAATAAAGGGGATGCCTTCATCATCTCAGGGAAAATACGCCCTGAAGACCCTGTAAAACTCCTGATACCCAGCCCCTGCATCCACTGAGTGATATCTTCAGTAGTCCATGCAGCAAGCGCAGGTGCCAGCCAGGGAGCAGCCTCTGCATAGCGCGTCAGAAACACATCTTTTGCTTCGGAATGGCTGATATTTAACCCGCCACGGCCCGCCATAAGCAACTTACGCCCCGGGCTTGGCATCTGCTCTACAATATGAACCTGACACCCCGCCGCAGACAAATACTCCGCCGCAGCCAGGCCGGCAGGACCACTGCCAGCCACACACACACGGGCTGTCTTTGTACCTGCTTTTTCTTCTGAAACAGACACCCGGCTCAGCCTGCGCTACCAGCTGCCCGCACAGCAGCGGCCAACTCTCTGATCTGCTGTAAAACACGCGGCAATGTCTGCTCTGTCGCCCTGCCTTCTGCATCAAGAGTATCTGCCAGCGTTGCCAGCAGCGCTGATGCAACAACTGCTCCGTCAGCAATGCTGGCAGCAGTTGCGGCCTGCTCTGGCGAGCGAATACCAAAACCAATAGCAACCGGCAGTTTTGTTGCCGCACGCAGGCGCGGCAGCACCTCACGCAGGTCAGCAGCACTTGCGGTACGCGTACCGGTTATGCCCGTAATACTGACATAATAAACAAAGCCTGATGCATGAGAGAGCACATAGCGCAGACGTTCATCTGACGTGGTCGGTGCAACCAGACGAATAATATCAAGACCGGAAGCATCAGTATGAGGTTCAATAACGTCAGCTTCTTCAGGTGGCAGATCAACAATAATCAGACCATCAACACCCGCGTTAGCCGCATCCTTACAAAAACGTTCATAGCCGTACGTTTCAATCGGATTGAGGTAACCCATCAGGATAACCGGCGTGTCCTGATCTTCTTCTCTGAACTGCGCCACCATTTTCAGCACGCCGGTCATTGTTGAACCGGCCTTAAGGCCCCGCAATGCTGCCTGCTGAATAACCGCCCCGTCAGCAGAAGGGTCAGAGAATGGCACACCAATCTCAATCAGGTCGGCACCGGCAGCCGGCATCGCCTTAAGCAATGCCAGTGCTGTATCATAATCAGGGTCAAATGCCTCAAGATAAGGAATGAGCGCACCACGCCCCTGAGTGGCGAGAGAAGCGAAGCGGGCGGCAATACGGCTCACAGTTTTACTCCCAGATAATCAGCAACAGTAAAGATGTCTTTATCACCCCGGCCGGAAATATTGACGACCAGAAGGGTATCTGCAGAAAGTGTCGGAGCCATTCGGGCCGCACAGGCAATCGCATGCGCTGACTCAAGAGCCGGAATAATACCCTCAGTGCGGGTACAGAGCTGAAATGCGTCGAGTGCCTCCTGATCGGTAGCACCTACATATTCAGCACGACCAATGTCATGCAGCCATGAATGCTCAGGCCCGACACCGGGATAGTCAAGCCCGGCACTGATCGAATGTGCCTCGGTGATCTGACCATCTGAATCCTGCATCAGATATGTACGGTTCCCGTGCAGGATGCCAGGACGCCCACGCTCAATAGAGGCAGCTGTCTTGCCACTGTCGAGTCCGTGCCCGGCGGCCTCAACGCCAATCAGCCGCACAGATGCATCATCAAGGAACGGATGAAAAATACCCATCGCGTTGGAACCACCACCAATAGCGGCAACGATCAGATCAGGCAGACGCCCTTCGGCAGCCATAATCTGCTCTTTGGTTTCATCACCTATGACACTCTGAAAATCACGCACCATCGCCGGGTAGGGATGCGGTCCGGCCACCGTACCAACGAGAAAATACGTGTCCGCTACATTTGCCACCCAGTCGCGCATCGCTTCATTCATAGCGTCTTTCAATGTGCCGGCGCCGGCTGTAACTGGCACCACCTCAGCGCCGAGCAGACGCATACGAAATACATTAGGCTGCTGACGCTCAACATCGGTCGCCCCCATGTAAATCACGCATTTCATGCCAAAAAGCGCACAGACTGTGGCCGTTGCCACCCCATGCTGACCGGCGCCGGTTTCAGCGACAATACGCTTGCGCCCCATGCGACGGGCCAGCAAAATCTGCCCCATAACGTTATTAAGCTTGTGCGAGCCTGTATGATTCAGCTCTTCACGCTTCATATAAATTTTTGCGCCACCCAGCTCTTCAGTCATGCGGCGGGCAAACCACAACGGACTGGGACGACCGACGTAATCCTTCAGATAATAAGCCAGCTCTTTATGAAACTCAGGGTCAGCTTTCGCAGTATTATAGGCCTGGTCCAGCTCAAGCAGCAGTGGCATCAGGGTTTCAGCCACATAACGTCCGCCATGCCACCCACCAAAGTGCCCGCGTTCATCAGGGCCCTGCCGGAGGGAGTTCGTCTGTGCTGCATCTGCTATCATCTGGATTCTGCCATCTACTGTCTGTGCATGCTGCTCACGAAGCCATAAAACTCCGGGAGCAGGTTCTCTGGCTTACCAGATTCTGCTGGTATTTGCACAGAGGCCTGCAGACTGTTTCAGCATCAAGTGAGGTCACTTCATGAGAATACATATAATTTCAGGCAAAACAGTTCTTGCGGATGATTGACAGCGTTTAGCGATAGCTCTACATAGTTCAGTCAGTTACTGGCTGACTTCACCTGCCCAGTACTCTCCCCGTCCTTTTATAGTCAGGATCTTCCTGCGTCGGTTTTTGCAGAGTATCTGCATCACTGGTGTTTTAAATACCCTGCCCGTCACAGGATCTTTATTACGATCCCGGCTTCCCTTTTCTGCTCACCTTGCCAACTCAGGGCATCTTTATATGCAGCTTGCAGAACTCAAGGCCAAATCTCCGGCCGATCTTCTGGCATGTGCCGAAGACCTTAATATCGAAAATGCCTCCTCTCTGCGCAAACAGGATATGATGTTTGCCATCCTCAAAGCTCTGGCCGATAACGACCAGGCAATTTATGGCGATGGTACACTTGAAATCCTGCATGACGGATTTGGCTATCTTCGCTCTCCGGAATCGAACTACCTGCCAGGACCGGATGATATTTATATCTCCCCTCTTCAGGTACGACGCTTTGGTCTGCGCACGGGCGATACAGTTGAAGGCCAGATTCGCGCACCACGTGATGGCGAACGCTACTTCTCACTGCTCAAAATCAACAGCATTAACTACGAGCCTCCCGAGGCCGTTCGCCACCGTATCAACTTCGACAACCTGACACCGCTCTACCCTGAGCGTCGCCTGCAGATGGAAGTTGAAAACCAGGCTCCTGCTGTCAGCGAAACCAGGGGTAAAAAAGGCAAAAGCACGCAGGATTTTACTCCGCGCGTCATTGACCTGGTAACGCCCATTGGTATGGGCCAGCGTGCGCTGATTGTTGCACCACCCCGTACCGGTAAAACCGTCATGCTGCAAAGCATTGCGGCATCAATCTCAGCAAATCATCCTGATGTCTTCCTGATTGTTCTGCTGATTGATGAACGCCCTGAAGAGGTCACTGACATGGCTCGCTCTGTACGGGGCGAAGTGATTTCTTCCACCTTTGATGAACCAGCACACCGCCACGTGCAGGTGACAGAAATGGTGCTGGAAAAAGCCAAACGCCTGGTTGAACATAAGCGTGATGTTGTTATTCTGCTCGACTCAATCACGCGCCTGGCCCGCGCTTACAACACTGTTGTGCCATCATCAGGTAAAGTGCTGACAGGTGGTGTGGATGCTAACGCCCTGCAGCGCCCCAAACGCTTCTTTGGTGCCGCCCGTAATATCGAAGAAGGCGGTTCACTGACCATTATCGCCACCGCTCTGATTGATACCGGCAGCCGTATGGACGAAGTGATTTTTGAAGAGTTCAAAGGCACAGGTAACTCTGAACTGGTACTTGATCGTAAGCTGGCGGATAAACGTACGTTCCCCGCAATCGACATTACCAAAAGCGGCACCCGTAAAGAAGAACTCCTTGTTGACCGCGCCACCCTCTCTAAAATGTGGGTTCTGCGTCGCATCCTGGCCCCTATGGGCACGATGGATGCCATGGACTTCCTGCTTGATAAGCTCAAATACAGCAAATCAAACAATGACTTCTTTGAAGCCATGAACAACTGACGGCTTTACAGCTCTGAGGTTACAAAAACAGGAGGCCTGGGGCCTCCTGTTTTTTTATAAACGGTTATCCGCCAGCTTTCTGAATACGCAGCACAACCACATCTTCTGCCTCACTATGCTCATCTAAAACCTGATGACCAAGCTGCCGCACAGAACGAGTGACATTAGTATAAGTCTCCCCTGCTTTAAGGCGCACCTGCAAATGTCCCCCCGGCGCCAGAGCGTCAAGTGCAAGGCGGGTTCTTACAAATGTCATGGGGCATTTTTCCCCGGTAATATCGAGCATTATATCCTCTGCGGTTATAAGTCAGGAAGGCGATTTCCTGCCATCCTGGCGAACTGCCACACATCAGACCACTTAAATTTTACGCAGCAAAACATGTGGAAAAGGTAAAATTGGACAAACACCGCCAAATTCGGCTACCTGATGAAGAATAACGCAGGTGATCACAAACAGGATTTTTACCTTTGAAAGCGCAACCGGCAGAAGAGTCACGTATCGCACAGCTCTGTATTGAACGCGGCCTGAAAATGACAGGGCAACGCCGGGTTATAGCACGCGTATTATCGGACGCAGATGACCACCCTGATGTCGAAGAGCTTTATCGTCGTGCATCTGTACTCGATTCACGCATTTCAGTTGCTACTGTTTATCGTACCGTTCGTCTTCTTGAGGAAAAAGGTATTCTTGAACGTCGTGACTTTGGTGGCGGTCGTGCACGCTATGAAGCAACCGAATCAGGACGGCATCACTATCATCTGATTGATGTTGATAACGGGAAGGTTATTGAGTTCGAAGACCCTGCCCATGAAGAATTTATGCGGCGCGTGGCTGAGCGTCTTGGGTTTGAGTTCGTCTCTATGAGACTGGAGCTCTTTGGTAAAAAGCTCAGAAGCCCGGCCAGCACTGATAAAACAACCCGGCATGACAGGGAGAAGGAAAAACACTCATGAGTTCAGTTCTCAGACCTGGCAATACCTCTCTCTCCACTCTCGAACTGGAGCGCAATGGCTTTCCTGAGCTGCGCGGGGGCAACCTCAGCGTGCGTCTTGCCACGACAGATGCTGAACGTGATGCAGCTCATGCGCTGCGCTATAAAGTTTTTTACGAAGAAATGGGCGCAAGCCCCGATGCCGAAACCTTACGGCTGAAGCGCGACACTGATAAATTTGATGCCGTGGCAGACCACCTTCTGGTCATTGATAATGATATCGCTTCTGACGCACGCGGAGTTGTTGGCACCTATCGCCTGGTGCAAAGTGAGGCTGCCGCTAAAATTGGTCATTTTTACTCCTCGAGTGAATATAATATCTCCAAACTAACCGACTTCCCGGGGCGCTTGCTCGAAGTTGGCCGCTCGTGCGTTGATAAAAACTATCGGGGGCGGGCAGCCATGCAGCTCTTATGGCGCGGCATTGCCTCCTATATTTTCCTTTACCGAATCGATATTTTGTTTGGATGCGCCAGCCTGCCGGGCACCAACCCTGACAATATCAGCAATGAACTAACCTATCTTTACCACAACCATCTGGCCCCTCCTGCCCTGCGCGTTGAGGCCTTATCTGAACGCAAGGTCGAAATGCTGCGTGCAGACCCGCAAGCACTAAACTACCGTGCCTGCCTTGCCGGCCTGCCACCTCTTATCAAAGGGTATCTGAGACTTGGCGCGTATGTGGGAGATGGTGCGGTGATTGATCCGCAGTTTAACACGACGGATATTGCAATCATCGTCAAAACAGAACTTATGGCTGATAAATATTACAGACATTATGAGCGCCGTCTGCGTGATGCGCTGGATGAAAGAGAATAAACTCTGATACGACCAGCCAGGCCAGCGCACGTGATACTCAGATGAAGTATTTTGCCTTTTTGCGCAAACTTCGCCCCCGACATCTTATTCCCCGACATACGGGCATAATGCTGAGTGCCGGTGCTCTCTCTGCACTGGCCTTACCGCCGGTGCACTGTCTTTTTGTACTACTCCTGACTTTTCCTCTCCTGGCCCGCACAATCGACAAAAGCTCTGACTGGAAACGAGCAGCCTGGGCAGGGGCAATGTTCGGATTTGGGTTTTACGCCACAAGTCTTTACTGGCTGGTCAACGCAGTAATGATCCGCGCAGCCGATTTCTGGTGGTTTGTGCCCTTTCCCTCTCTGGGGTGCGCTCTCATTCTCGCTCCGGTTACAGCCGCACCAGCCGCTTTGTGCCGGTTAATCAGACCAGGCCCGCTACGTATGATCGCTCTGGCCGCAGGCTGGACACTATGCGACATGGGGCGTGTTTTTATCTTTAGCGGCTTTCCCTGGAACCCCCTGGGCAGTGCACTGGCTATACCCGGCAGCGCAGGGGATATACTGATACAACCTGCCGCATGGATGGGTGTGGACGGCATGACATTTGTCATCGTTCTTCTCAGCCTGTTCTGCGGTGCCGCTTTGCAGGATGGCTGGCGGCAGCGCCACAACAAAAGCGTTTTGCTGCAACAGGCAAAAACCAGATACCGAACTTTACTCGCTGGCAGTCTGTTTATCATAACCTGGGTAAGCGCGAGCTTTCTCAGACTTCACACTGTGCACCCTCAGGGAGTAAACGGCCCGATAGCCGTTATTGTACAGGGCAATATTCCCGAATCAGAAAAAGTGGAAAATCTGAGCCCCCAGAGTATTTTTGAACGCTACCTGACACTAACCCGTCAGGGTGTGCAGCAAGCACTGATGCAGCAGAAATCAAACCCTGGCGCGACAAAAGATCCGGTAGTTTTTTTATGGCCTGAAACATCATTCCCTGGCTACACCCTGCTACAGGACAGTCCCCGTGCCCGTCAGATTATTATGGCCTGGGCCGAGGGTGCTCAGGCAGGCCTGATCGGTGCGCTGCGCGAAGACCAAAACGGGCAGTACCGCAACTCAGTCATGGCCCTGTCACCTGATGGAGCTATTGCAGCAACCTACGATAAGGCAAAACTTGTACCTTTTGGTGAGTACCAGCCCGCCTTTATCCCTCTTCAGATTGTACCCGGTGGCGGTATAGCTCCCGGCCCTGGGCCACAAACCTGGCACCTGGACAATGTTCCTGCCACAGGCCCTCTCATTTGCTATGAAGTCATTTTCTCAGGTGATGTTGTTAACCAGCATGATCGCCCCCGCTGGCTGGCGAACGTGACGAACGACGCCTGGTTTGGCAACAGTGCCGGCCCGCGTCAGCACCTCTCCTCCGTCAGGCTACGCGCCACTGAAGAAGGTCTGCCTGTCGCCCGCGCTGCCAATACAGGAATTTCTATAGCCTATGATGGCTATGGCCGTGAAATAAAACACCTGGGATGGGATAAGACCGGTTTTCTGGTTGTTAATATTCCGCCGGCACTTCCTTCAACACTTTTTTCAAAAGCAGGAAGAATTTCATATTTTTCATTGATTTTATTGATTTTCATTAGCTGTTTAATTATTTCTAAAATAGATAATAAAAATAAACATCTTAACTAATTTATTACCAAAATATTTTTTATATGCCATTAGATAAATAATAATATATTTTATCTAATCTAAGCACTGGGTATAATTGTGACAAATTCTAAAAAAGCTCCCTGCGTTCAGGACGAAGTACGTTCTACTGTCTCTCGTGCAACTTCTACCGATGCACATGTTGGTAAACGTATTCGCCTGCGTCGTACATTACTTGGGTTCTCGCAGGAAAAACTCGGTGAGCTTATAGGCATTACATTTCAGCAAATTCAAAAATATGAGCGAGGCACCAACCGCGTCGGTGCCTCACGCCTCTATGACATTGCCAGAGCACTGGAAGTCCCGATTACTTTCTTCTTTGAAGACCTTACCCCACCTCAGCATGCAACATCTTCCGCCCGGACATTTGGCTTTAGTGAGACACGATCACCTTTTCACAGAGAATATGCCAATGCTTCACCGAACAGGGGGGCTCCGGACCTTTTATCAAGCAAAGAAACGACTGATCTTATCAGGGCTTACTACAGTATTACGGATATAAAAGTTCGAAAAAACGTTCTCGAACTTATCCGCTCAATGAACAACTAACCGACATAAAAAAAGCGGGGCACATTATTATGCCCCGCCATAATCTTCAGCCTCAGAAGCACAGATCAGAAAGAACTGTCACCCCAGTCACCGCCACCAAAATCATCACCACCGCCGGCATCCCAGCCGCCATCATCCGCCGGGCCGACATCAAAATTCGAATCGGCTGCTGTACCAGCACCAGAAAACGGGTCAGAATTATCCCCGTAGTAGTTATTAATAGTCTCGCTTTGTGGCACACCTGCACCAAACCCGGCACCACCCGCATCATGATGACCACTAAACAGACTGGTCAGAGCATTAGCCGCCAGCATACCACCAGCCACACCTGTTGCCGTTGTCAGGGCTGAACCAAGAAAACCTGTACCACTGCGCTGGAACATGCCAGGCTGCATACCATAAGGCATCTGCTGATACTGCGGGGGGGCAGCCTGATATTGTGGCGCGCCCCCAGCCGGGCGGCTGCCACCCCAGCCCGGAGGCGGAGCCCCCTGTGGTGGCTGCTGCTGCTGAGCACCACGGCCACCGCCGAACAAGCCCCCCAGGAAACCACCACCTGATGATGGCTGCGATGACTGCTGCTGCGCCTGCTGTAAAGCCTGCTGGGCCTGCTGAAGCTGAAACTGAAGCTGCTGAATACGATTTTGCGCCTGAACCAGAGCCGCTTCCTGCACAACTGCCATCTGCGTGATGCGATAACGGGCTTCAGGATATTGCTGAAACTGCTGCCCGATAAACTGGTCTGCCTCAGGGTCAATAGCAGGCAGGGCGGGCTGTGTGTTTGGCACACTGCCAAAACCACCCTGCCCCTGGCCGCCTACCCGCGCGACAAATTTCGAAATCAGATCGCGTTCTTCGTTGTTCATTGCCTGCCTTCCTGCTTCTGATTACTTCGCCTGGCCCGAAGCGCCGTTACCTGACGCTCCATCTACTGCTTCTCCAGACGGTAAACATACTTTCTGACCAAGATGTGGCGTACCACCCGGGCTCTTACAAGAAGTAACACACACACCAGACAAGTTAATTTCCTGCCCTTCCTGTCAGGTCCATACCGCTGTATGGTGCAGCGCATATGCACAGGGGTTCTGCTTCTGCTGCTTTTTTCTGTTCTGACCTTATTTATTGCGGAGTTTCAGTCTGATATGGACCCGGTGTCTTCCCGGCCAGCTGAGCGGCCACTTTCTTTTCAGGATCTCATCCTGACTCTTCACCAGTTCTGGTCTCAGCAGGGATGCGCCATACTCCAGCCTTATGACCAGGAAATTGGTGCTGGCACACTTTCCCCGCACACGACTCTGCGGGCATTAGGCAACACACCATGGAAAGCAGCTTATGTACAGCCATGCCGCCGCCCTTCTGACGGGCGCTATGGTGAAAACCCAAACCGGCTTCAGCATTACTACCAGTACCAGGTGCTGCTCAAACCCACACCTGAAGAAAGCCAGAAACTGCTGCTCGACAGCTACCGGGCTATTGGTATTGACCCGGACCTGCACGACATCCGCTTTGTTGAAGATGACTGGGAAAATCCGACCATCGGGGCCTGGGGTCTGGGCTGGGAAGTCTGGTGTGACGGAATGGAAGTCACACAATTCACTTATTTTCAGCAGGTCGGCGGTATTCCGGTTACGGTCCCCTCAACTGAGCTGACATATGGCCTTGAGCGTCTGGCTATGTATGTGCAGGGTATCGAGAACGTCTATGACCTCGATTATAACGGCACAGGCCTGACCTATGGCGATGTATTTTTGCGTGCTGAACGCGATTATTCACGTCACAATTTCGAGCTGGCTGATACTGACCTGCTTTTTCTTCACTTCGCTAATGCAGAAAAAGAAAGCGCAGCCCTGGCTGAAGCCGGCGTGGCCCAGCCTGCCTATGACCAGTGCCTGAAAGCCAGTCACCTGTTTAACCTGCTCGATGCACGCGGTGTTATCAGCGTAAGCGAGCGTGCCTCTTACATTGGTCGCGTAAGAACTCTGGCAAAACTCTGCTGTGAAACATGGCTGGCCGGAGAGGATAAATAATTATGCCTGAATTACTGACAGAACTGTTTTCTGAAGAAATTCCAGCCCGTATGCAGGGGCAGGCCGGCGAAGCCTTTCACCGCCTGATGAGCGATATGCTCGCTCCGCTCACACCACAGGACATAAAAATCTTCACCGGCCCGCGCCGTATTGCCCTGAGCTGCCAGATTAACACTCAGGTTCCTGGCCGGGTTATCTCCGAACGTGGCCCGCGCGAAACAGCACCGGAAAAAGCCCTTGAAGGCTTCACCCGCAAACATGGTGTCACCAAAGACCAGCTGACCCTGCAAAATGGTTTCTGGGTGCTTGAGCGCAACGAACCTCCGGTTGATGCTGCCACTCATATTGCAGCACAGCTACCCGACCTGTTGCGCCGCTTCCCCTGGCCACGCTCGATGCGCTGGGGCTCTGGCAGCGGTTTTACCTGGATCCGCCCTCTGCGCCGCCTGCTTTGCGTATTTGATGGCAAAGTCGTACCCTTCTCTCTGGCACAGGACAATGACAACGGTCATCACCTGAGCAGTGATGCCATTACCGAAGGCCACCGCTTTATGGCCCCGGGCCCGGTAAGCGTCAGCAACACGGCAGAATGGCTTGATGCGCTGCGAAGCCGCTTTGTTATTCCTGAAGCCTCTGAGCGCCGCACACTCATCAGTGAAGGGCTTGAGCGCCTCGCCACTGAAAAAAACCTGACCCTGGTGCCTGATGCCGGTCTGGTCGATGAAGTCTCAGGCCTGGTGGAATGGCCGGTGCCTTTTCTGGGGCAGATCGACGACCAGTTTATGGACCTGCCCGCTGAGGTGATGCAGGTGTCAATGCGCATCAACCAGCGCTATTTCGCCCTGAGAGGCACTGACGGCAAAGCCGCTCCCTGGTTTGGCTTTATTGCTAACATTGCCCCCACCGATGATGGCTCACTGGTGGTTGCCGGTAATGAGCGCGTCCTGCGGGCCCGCTTTGCCGATGCGCGTCATTTCTGGGATCTGGACCGCAGGAAAACCCTCGCAAGCCGACTGCCTGCACTGGATAACATTACCTTCCACGCAAAGCTTGGTTCACAGGGTGAACGCACACAACGTATGATGCGTCTGGCCGGGCTGATTGCTGACATGACCGGAGCAGACAAATCTGCCGCCATACGTGCCGCAGAGCTGAGCAAAACAGACCTGACAACGGGCATGGTTGGCGAGTTCCCCGAACTTCAGGGCATTATGGGGGGATATTATGCCCGCCATGATGGCGAAAATGATGCTGTCGCCCAGGCCATAACCGAGCAGTATCAGCCACGTGGCCCAGGCGACGATGTACCGACAGCACCAGTGTCTGTTGTTGCTGGCCTGGCAGATCGTTTTGACATGCTGACGGCCTTTTTTGCAGCTGGCGAAAAACCATCAGGCTCGGGCGATCCGTTTGGTCTGCGTCGTGCAGCGCTGGGCATTATCCGCCTGATTCGTGAAAACGGGCTGCGTCTCGACCTGGTGAAGATCTTCACCCTCGCCGCTGAAGCCCTGCCCGCTGATCTGCAAAATGCACCTGACCTCGATTTGCTGCCGCAATTTATTGCTGAGCGTCTGCGCGTACAGCTACGCTCTGAAGGGGCACGTTACGACTGCCTGGCGGCGATTTCGACCGGTAACACCGACACGGATATTGTGCGCCTTCTGATGCGTGCACAAGCCCTGCAGGACATGCTGGAAACAGAAGATGGTAAAAACCTGCTGGCTGCCACACGTCGCGCTGCCAATATTCTGCGCATTGAAAACAAAAAAGACGGTCCGCACGAAAAAACACCGCAGACCACGCTTTATGCTCAGGCTGAAGAACGCGCACTGGCAGACGCACTGGATAAAGTTGAACCTGCAGTTGAGGCTGCCTTTGCCAGGGAACATTTTGCCGATGCGATGAAAGACGCAGCCAGCCTGCGTGGCCCGCTCGACAGTTTCTTTGAAGAGGTCACGGTCAACGCACCTGAACCAGACTTAAGGCTGAACCGCCTTTATCTGCTGGCACGTCTGGAGCGTATGATGCGTCTTATTGCTGACTTCAGTCAGATCGAAGGGTAACTCCTTCACGATGCAGGCCTGTTACACACGTAACAGGCCTGCATAACGCCACATTATAAGGTGGCCATAACTTTCAGACCCAATAACGCTGCATCGGGAATTCTGGATGTTTCGCCCGGGCGAAACATATATTCAAACACAGGCTGGGCTACGAGACCCGGTATAACCGGAATACCGTAATAGACCTCAAGTGTTGCAGTATGGGTCTGCGGGCCATTTACAAAAGCTCCCATAGACATACCCGCATCACGACGCAGTCTCTGCCCTTCTGACAATCTGTTACTCAGTTTATAGTAAGAATACATCACACCAAAGCGATCAAATGGCCGGTAAGGAATAATACCGAGCAAAGATGCACCCACATAAACCTGGTCAGAAAACACCGAAACGCTGGGTGTATTATGAATATACCCGGCCATCAGATAGCCACCTGCCATCTGATGATTACCCTGTTTACGGTAAATCATCTGATCAGCTTCAATATAAAACGTATCGCGCGGCCTCGGTTTTAACACTTTCATACTGTTACGCAGCGCAGGTGGAAGAGTGCCAATCAGATCAGCATAAGGGCTGGTGTCGTGCGCAAAGCCAACCTTATAATGGCCGGGTAGTTTTCTGCGCCCAAAAAACGGCTGCCAGGTCAGCTCGACTGGCAGCATAACGCCCGTACCGTGCTCTGCCCCCCAGGCCCAGCCACTGGGATTCTCCGCAAGAGGAGAAGACTGATACACGCCGGTAATCAGCACCAGGTCACGCGCTGGCCTGACACGAACAGTGCCACCCCAGGTCGCTTTTGGGTAAACACTCCAGCCCTGTTGTGACTTAATACCAACAGGGGCAGAGCACTGAATAATAAAGGTGCACAGCAACACAGATGTTGCATAAGTATGCGTAAGCGTTATACGGCCGGCGTGAACATTCACCCGATTATGAAAAAACGTTTTCTCAAGATACATATCGGCCAGATGCGCAGCAACACTGCCTGAAAGGCTATACACCTCAGACAGCAAAATACGATGTTCGCCGACATAGTCATAAGAAACCTGACGGCCTGCCCGCTCAAGCATAACGGCATTAAAATACCAGCCACTCAGGTCAAACAGCTTACCCAAATCAAGCCGGGTAATCAGCGTAATTTCATGTGCATAATCCATACCACGGCGCACCCCGCCGGCAACATTGGCTATTCCCTCCCCTTTATAAGAAAGCTGGAGAGAGATGCCTTTATTCTCAAGCCATTTTCGTGGCCCATCGAGCTGTGGCACAAGATGACCAAAAGTCTGTGCTGGCACATAATATCCCGCCGAGACATCACTGACACGCAACGCATCGACTGAGCTGTTCAGAAGTGCCGAAATACTCTCAGTCTTAAACAGGCTTTCAAGCGTTGGCGATGTCACCTGCACAGATGTGACTTTAGCCTTATTTGCAGGTGAGTGTCCCGGATCAACACGAGCCTGCTCAGTTACCGGCTGCGCAATATGTGAAGAAGCAGGAGTATCCTGGGCACAGGCTGGGTACGCTGCCACACAACACACTGCACTCACGACAAACCACACCAGACAGCACCTGCCTCTGATAACAACAGTCCGGGCTGATATAATGAGGAACGATACGACGAAACAAAGCAACAGGCGCAGCCCCTCGGGAACCGCGACCGTAAGGTGCAGGTTATAAGTCATAAGAAAGATCCGTCTGCTTTATAGATTTTTTATTTTTTGAGTCAGAACGAAAAAATCTTTTATTATAATTCAAAGCATTAGGCCAGTCACAAGAGCGTATTCCGGTTTCAAAAATACAAACTGCTCCTGAGGTCATAAAAAAAGGCCGCCTCTCCTGCTGGAGAAACGGCCGTAAAAAACGTCTGCTCTGAAAGCGCACAGGGAAGCACCCTGGCGCTCAGATGAAGTTTTTAGTGCGAAAGCACCATATCTGCATTTTCGCGCTCTTTGCGATTACGCGCTTCGAGCATTTGCGTATGGCGGTGCGCTTCAGGAGAAATGCTCAGGCACAGTGTCAGCACTGCTGCAATGAAATACAGACCAACAAAAGTCCAGATCACACCCTCAAGACCCATGCCAAACGTTGCTTCACATATAGCCACGACTGCAGGACCGAACCATGTGCTGGCACCAGCACCCAGACCCAGAATAGACAGAGCGGCAGCTTTCTCTTTCGGGCAGATCAGCGGCATCAGGCCAGACATCGGGACGAACGCAGCAACCGTACCGCCATAGATAAAGCCTGCCAGCATAGCCAACGGGAAGTTACCCGGATACCAGATGGGAACATAGTAAAACATCGGAATGGTAAGGCAGCAGCCCAGACCGCCACCAACAGCCACAACGAAGCGATGCCCCAGACGGTCAGCTATCATACCAGCAACAAGGTTGAAAAGGATGTTGCCCAGGAAGATCACAGACAAAAGGTCAAGCCACTGCCCCTGTGAGAAATGGAGTTCATCAACAAAGAAGGCCGGCATAATAGCCAGAAACGCATATTCTGAAGACGTGTTAATAGTACGGATAACACCAGCAACAAGCGTTTTTGGCTCACGCCACATGATGCTGATTGAGCCAAAGAAAATAGCTTTTTTATCAGCATGTGCCGGTGCCAGACGTTTGCTGCCTGTTGGCTCACGCACAAAGAGCAGAGCAACCAGACCACCCAGAATAACCAGCCCGAGAGAACACCAGAATGTTGCCAGCTCACCAATCGCAGGGATGGTATAGCGCGCAAACTGCGAACCAAGAGTAGGCAGACCGGCAGAGAACGAGAACCAGAACCAGCCGGCAGCCGAACCCAGCATACGTGCGGGCGTTGCAGCAGCGATCCAGACCAGGAAGCCATAAGCAAACAACGGATAAGCAAAACCACGCAGCGTATAAAACAGCAGCGTCATAGTCAGATTATCAGGACCAAGGCCAAATGTAAGAAAACCGACCTCCAGCACAGCCCACAGCAGCAAACCAGCCCACATTGTGCGGCGTGGCCCGAACAGGTCAGATAATGGCCCTGACAACCAGGCAGAGATCATAACAGTCACACCATAGGTGGTGAACATCAGGTTCACATCACCCTGGGTATGACCATGGTGGAGCATATATGTATCAAGATACCCTGCTTCTACACCGTCACCGACCATAAAAAGCAGCAGGCCCACAAAGCCAAAGAAAAGAGGCTGAGGAATACCGAGAAGGCCAGCAAGCCCGCGCCGCTGACCGGAGGACGTCTCTGACAAGACACAATCTCCCTAACATCTGGACAGCAGCCCACAGAGCATAAAAAACCCTGAAAAAACGGGATAAGGACTGCGTCATGCATGATCCCTACGAGAGCGCTTGGGATCATTTGGACAGGCGCGCGAACGAGGCTTCGCACGCAACGAAAATATAGACATATATAAGGTGATGCCTGACACAGTACTACCAGAGAATTTCCATATTTTCAACCGTATATTTTTTCATTTTGTCAATATTGATTTACAAATAAAAATAAAATATTCAGATCATATTCTCATATTTTACTTTTATTTAAAAAAAACATACGAAATAATTCATAAGAAAAATAAAATTTTTTCAGAAAATGTTATTTTTTTATGAAGATGTATTTATTTTGTTTTTTTTATTATTTTATAAGAGGGTATCTTTTGCCCTCCTTTCAACCGGCTGTATCCCGCAGTATTCTGCGCTTTTAAAATAATCAGGCTAACAAAAATCTGCCTGCCGCTTTTTACCTGCAGCCAAACACATAAAGCATTTTCATTTTGAAACAGAAAAGTGACAGAATACCTGATTCTGCACGCTCTATTACAAACAGAGTCCCGCCTGAATTACAGCACATATACTGACCGTATTTTATAGTTTCTGCAGACGTAATTATAAAATTATCTGCATGGCTTTTTCCAGGACCAGTTTTCTCAGTCTGTATCCGATCAAAACTTTAAGGAAAAAGGTATGTCCGCGGCGGGATTCGAACCCACGGCCCCAGGATTCATACCACTTCGGTTTTCACCGCCACCTGCGGCGCAGATGTTCGTGGTCTGGACTGTCCCTTTGCCCTGGGTATGGCTACCTTTAGGCACCGCCCATCCAGTCTCTACACCTTCCGCTCTCCATACAGAGAACGGCTTGGCTCGGGATTGGCACGGTCATAGCAGACCGGAGCGTTCCCCGAATTTGAGCGGATACACCATGCAGTTTCCCGACATGGCGCCCAATTGCATTAGGAATCCTGTGCTCTATCCTGCTGAGCTACGCGGACATACTAGCCCTCTTTTATACTGCAACACTCACACAGAGCAAGTGCAGAAATTGAAGAGAAACAACACCTCAGAATGTAATATCCCCACGCAGATAGTAAAAGCCACCATTAATACCAAGCTGAGATGTGCTCATATAATACTGCGGCACACCCAGGTAACGATTACCGTCAGGGACACGGCGCGGCATGACATTAAAAAGGTTGTTTCCACCAATCGTCAAAGCCAGATGCGGCGTTGCACGATAGGTAACTTCCATATTCGTAATAAACTTTGGTGTATTCTGAAACTGTTTGTACACAGTATTCGACAGCGAGTTTGTGTACCCTGCGCCACCATAATACGTAACCTGCGACGTAACCTGCCCATATCGTATTTCATGCAGGCCGACCGTCCATTTACCGCTGGTCAGGCGTCCGCCGAAAATAATCTTACTTCTGGGATAAGCTGTGGTCATATACGCGACACTCTGCGCATTAAGTAAAGGCAGGCCATTAGCCCCCATTGTCTGATGCGAAAGGCGGGTACGGTTAAGATTCATCGCCACATCCCAGTCAATACGACCAATGTCACCAAGACGGGTCATGTAAGTCGCTGTCAGGTCAAGGCCCTGCGTGCGGGTGCTTGCAACGTTTGCAAACCAGTTGGCAGAAATAGAATGCTCAGACCATGAATGATAATCTGACGGCAGGGTAAAACCATTCATCTGCAATGCGCTGGCAGCCTGCGCCCCATACACCTGGCCGCCTGGCATGATCTGATCGCGCAGATTAATCTGATACACATCCACCGTCACATGCAGCCTGCGTACAGGCTCAAGCAAAATACCACCGCTGATATTTGTTGAACGCTCAGGTTTCAGCTGGCTGGCACCATTAGCCAGAGCCCCCGGTGAGCTTGATGCAATCAGACCACGTGCCGCAGTCGGAGAAACGGGCAGTGAGCTATAGTGCATCTGCGCCAGGGTAGGCGCATGAAAACCATTAGAAATTGTTGCTCTGAAGGACAGACGTGACGATACATCATAGCGCATGGCGACTTTACCCGTCTGGGTATCACCCACATCAGTGTAATGTTCATAACGCCCGGCAAGATCGACCTGCCAGTGCTTTGTAAGGTGGGTAGAAATATCAAGGTAACCAGCGACAACATCACGACTGTAATTGCCGGCATTACCCTTATTGGTGCCAGAAAGTGCATCTGACCCGCTGCCAGCTGTTGAGTCAGGCGAGCCGGTGCCAATCGAATAACTCTCATAACGATAGGCCGTGCCAGCCGCTACGTTAACGGAATGTGGCCAGCCAGAGAAACGAAACTGACGCGAAATATCGAAGCTACTGCTCCACTGAGAGTCATTAAAACCCTGAACCTGATTAAACTTCGTGGGGGTGCGCCCCTCTGTTTTTTCAAGGTAGGTATTAGCTGAATTTTTCAGTCCGATATTATCGTAATCGCGCCCGTAAACGGTTGCGAGATCCCAGTTCCAGCCATAAAAAACGCCTTTAACGCCGGCTGTCAGCCCGAAGTCATTTTCATCAAGCGTTTCAAGGGGTGAATATCCCCATGGATAAATAGCCTGATACCCCGGATACCCGCTGAGCGATGAAGGCAGGCGGTAATTCTGATATGATTCAGCGTGCCTGTGCGCATAGGTCGCTGTAGCATACGCCTGTATGGTGTCCGTAATATTATAACCGGCATTTACCGCTATACTACCACGGGTCTGCTCTGGCTGACCAAGCACATGGTTGATCTTACGACCAACACGGGCATCCGGGGCACTGCGATATGTATGATCTGTATGAAAATAATCACCGCTCAGATGCACGAAGCCGCGCGAACCGAGCTTCATGCCGCCATCCATATAAACGCCTTGCTGAAACCCGTCACCCGCAGCCGTAATGCCGGTTATAGACTGCGCGTGAAAACCATGATCCTGTTTTTTGAGAATGATATTCACCACACCGGCTACAGCATCTGACCCATACTGTGCTGAAGCACCGTCACGCAGCACCTCGACATGATCAATCGCCGCCATGGGAATCATATCAATGTCGACCGGGGTTGAGCCTTGCTGTGGCCCCGGATTAGCATAAATATTAGCCGTTGTGTGCCGGCGCTTACCATCGACCAGCACCAGCGTCTCATTTGGGTTTAACCCGCGCAGACTGATCGAATCTGTCAGTGCACCCGTATCAAACCCTGCTGTAGGCACAGTCAGTGACGGAAGAAGCTGTGCCAGAGCATCACGCAAAGTCGGCTGCCCTGTCTGACTCAGCTGTTTAGCTGTTACCACATCGATGGGTGATAAACTCTGGCGGGCTTTGCGCCCTGTTTCACGGGTGCCAGTAACAATAACACTCTCTTCGCTCGTGCTTTCTGTTTCAGCCTGATGCGGCGCTGCCACTGAAGCAGATTTGACTGCTACCCCCTTAACAGGCGGATGTGATGTTTTCTTTTTTACAGTGTGTGCCGCACCTGCCGCAGCATGCCTGACATTGACAGACTGCGCCTGTGCAAAACCTGCCTCAGAACAAAAAACAAGCGCCAGAGAAGCAAGACTAAAATGCACTTTCTTATTTTGTACTAATTTAGTTTTACCATAAAAATCAATGTTTCTCATATGAACGCCCAATAAAAACAGCCAACACATGTGAAATAATGACAGATATCGTTCAAAAAAGAACGCATGGTTTTTGTACAACATGCATGTTTCGTCACACTGTTGTACGAATAACGCAATCGTACAATCATTACGATACCAATACAATCTATTTTTTAGCTAAAAAAGACCCGTGTTCTCAGCGACGTCTGGCGGCCTGAGCCGCCCTCGCGGCCAGTGTAGCGACATAACGCTTACACAGCAGCTGGTCAGGTGCTCCGGTCTGCTTACAGGCAAGTTCAAGAGCCTGCGTCTCTCTCAAAGCCTCAGCCAGAGCTGGCAATGACCAGACATCAAGCGAACGGTTGAAGTCAGCAGTACGTTTAAAAAATACCGGCGGGCGCAGCAGCTTTAATGCATCAGCCCGGTTTGCACCCTCTCTGATTGCCGCCTGTACACGCTGCAGACGATGTAGATGACTTAAAAAAGCCCTTGCCAGAGAAACACAGTTTGTCCCCTCAGCCAGAGCCCGCTCTGTTGCAAGGTCGGCTTCTGCACGCCGTCCTGTTGTCGCAGCAAAAGCAGCATCCTCAGCCGATACGCTGGCTGCATCACCAATACAGGCCTGAATATCATGCAGGGTAAGCTTACCTGTATCAGCTGCATAAAGCGCGAGTTTTTCAACTTCGCTGCGTGCCGCTACACGGTCAGCACTCAACTGCCCTGTCAGCCAGTGCAGGGCATCACGGTCAATGTTGATTTTATGCTGCGCCAGAATGCGCGTAATAGTTGCCTCAAGCGAACGCCCCTCCTCAGGGTAACAGCCAAGGCTCGCACAGTCAGGGTGCTTTTCAATAAGAGCTCTGAGACGCGAACGTGAAGGCAGGCCTGGTGCCTCCAGAACAACCAGCGTGTCAGTTTTCATCTCAAGCAGGGCCGTCACAGCCTTCAGTAACGTGTCACCGGCTTCACGCACGCGAACAACCCGCCGTCCCCCCATAAGAGAGAGCGCAGCAGCCTCTTCCTCCAGCCTGTCATGCACAGATTTATCAAGCACAGCAACCAGAAACGGATCATCAACACTACCGGCAACCTGGCGTGTAGCATTCTGCGCATGTTCATAAATCATACCGGTATCTTCACCGTGCAGCAAAATCACACGCCATGCGCCTGGATTGTGCGTAACACGGGAGAGAGAACGTGCATCAATCTTCAAACTGAACGTCTTTCCGGTACAATAACACTCTCAGATATCATAGTTACTGGCTGTTGCCATTGGTTGGTGAACGCCCTGTTGCCATGTTCGGGATAGCGTCAGCACCTGCCTCCTCCTGCGGGTCGCCCTGATCCGAATTGTTAGGCATTGTATTGACCAGAGGATAATAGGTTTTTGGTCCCTGCTGAGAAGCACCCTGAGCAGGCTTTGTCTGCGTACGAAACCATATTGCAACCTGCTGGGTAATCTGATCACCCAGAGCCTGCGCTACGCGTCCCAGGGCTGTTTCATTATTCATGGTCTGAGCAAAATACTGCTCATAAACAGTGGTATAACCATCGAGTGATGTCGCATCACCCTGAGCCAGCAAAACCGGATGCTCAGCAACCGTCATAAGCTGCCAGTGCGCGTGCGCGTTGATACGCGTGCGCCCTGAGGTATTATCCGCATGGATATCAATCGCCTCCTCTCCGAAATATGGCGAAACATACAGCGTATAACCATCAGGGGCCTCAGGGCCGGCTCCTGCCATATTCTGCTGCAGGGCCAGACGAAGCTGCTGACCCGTACGCTCAGGAATATTCGCAACGTAAACACGCTTCAGCTCAGCGCTGACATCTGCCGCCCCTTTCTGGCTTTGCTCCCCATACAACGGCTGAAAACCACACCCGTTAAGGGAAAAAATCATGCCGGACAGAGCCAGCGCGGAGCAAAAGAGACGGAGATTACGCATTAGCCTGCCGTTACAAAATTGACGATACGATTAGGAACATGCACCCGCTTAACAATACGCTTGCCCTCAAGCAGACGAGCCACATTAGGCTCTGCTTCAGCACGGGCAATCACATCATCTTTATTTTCATCAGGAGCAGCCTCAATCGTGCCACGCAGTTTGCCCATAATCTGCACGGCAATAGTCACCTGCTTTGCTGTCAGCAGCTCCGGGTCGGCTTCCGGCCAGGGCTGAGTTGCCACAACCGGGCTGCCAGGCTCAAGCTGAACAAACATTTCTTCTGCAAGATGCGGCATCATAGGTGCAGACAGGAAACACAGCACACGAGCGGCTTCGCGGCGGGCATAGGCCATACCAGGCATATCAGCGGCTTTTTCAGCATCAGCCAGAGCTGACGTCAGCTCATGAATACGCGCCACAGCGACGTTAATCACGAATCCTTCAAGCGCTTCTGTTACCGCCGCAACCGTACGGTGTGTCACACGGCGCAGATCATCAGCCTGTGCAGCAATTTCACCCGGAATATCAGCCTGTACCGGAACAGTCTGCGCCACTGTGCTGACAATGCGGAAAAGACGCTGAGCAAAGCGTGCAGCCCCGGCCACACCGGCTTCAGTCCATTCCATATCCCGCTCAGGCGGGCTGTCAGACAGCACAAACCAGCGTGCCGTATCTGCCCCAAAGCGCTCAATAATGGCTGAAGGAGCCACGGTATTACGCTTTGATTTTGACATCTTCTCAACACGGCCAACCGTTACAGGCTCACCGGTCTCGCGTTTCACTGCACCCTGCCCTGTGATCTCAACCTCTTCAGGATAGAGCCAGTGACCTGAAGCATCCTTATAACTTGCATGACTGACCATGCCCTGAGTGAACAGCCCTGCAAAAGGTTCGCTCAGATTCAGATGCCCTGTTTCTTTCATGGCACGCGTAAAGAAGCGGGCATAAAGCAGATGCAGAATAGCATGCTCAATGCCACCAATATACTGATCAACTGCCAGCCAGCCATCTGCTGCACTGCGCACAGTCGGGGCCTCAGCATGAGGGGCTGTAAAGCGGGCAAAATACCACGAACTGTCTACAAATGTATCGAACGTATCCGTCTCGCGCGTGGCAGGGCTGCCGCAGTGCGGGCAGTCAACATGCTTCCATGTCGGGTGATGATCCAGCGGGTTGCCTGGCTTATCAAAGGAGACATCCTCAGGCAGTCTGACCGGCAGCTGAGCATCTGGCACAGGTACAGCACCACAGCTTTCACAATGAATAACAGGTATAGGGCAGCCCCAGTAACGCTGACGGGAGATACCCCAGTCGCGCAGGCGCCAGTTCACCACACCTTTACCAACGCCCATACCTTCAAGGCGGGCTATCGCTTCACGGCGGGCATCCTGTGTGCTCAGCCCGTCAAGAAAGCCTGAATTAATCATTGTGCCATCGCCGGTAAAGGCATGAGCCGCAATACTAAAATCAGCCTGGTCTTTACCTGCTGGCAGCACAACGGGCACAACGGGCAGGTTATATTTATGAGCAAAGTCAAGGTCGCGCTGATCGCCTGACGGGCAGCCAAACAACGCACCGGTGCCATAATCGGTCAGTACAAAGTTGGCGATCCAGACCGGAAAATCTTTATCCAGAAACGGGTGTTTAACCCGCAGACCCGTATCAATACCGCGTTTTTCAGCTGTTTCAACAGCTTCTGCTGATGTGCCGAGACTGTGACATTCTGCAATAAAGGCCGCAGCATCCGTATTACTCTGTGCCACCCATGTTGCCAGCGGATGATCGGGCGCAATCGCAAGGAAAGACATCCCAAACAATGTGTCAGGCCGGGTTGTGAATACCTCAACCGCATTCAGGTTGGTGTCGAGACCGGCAGGAGGCGCATGCAGAGCAAACGTCACGCGCGCGCCCTCCGAACGACCAATCCAGCGCTCCTGCATAGTGCGCACACGCTCAGGCCAGCGATCAAGAGTTTGCAGCTCGCTAAGCAGGTCATCGGCAAAATCGGTAATTTTAAGGAACCACTGTGACAGCTGTTTTTTCTCAACAGGAGCACCTGAACGCCAGCCCTTGCCATCAACCACCTGCTCATTTGCCAGAACAGTCTGATCAATCGGGTCCCAGTTCACCCAGCTTTCGCGACGGTCAACCAGGCCAGCTTTCATAAAATCAAGAAACAGCTTCTGCTGCTTACCGTAATATTCAGGCAGGCAGGTCGCAATTTCCCGGTCCCAGTTCAGCGAAAAGCCAAGACGCTGAAGAGTCGTGCGCATAGTCGCAATATTTTTCAGCGTCCATTCCTGCGGGTGTACACCGCGCTCACGCGCTGCATTTTCAGCCGGCAGACCAAAAGCATCCCAGCCCATAGGGTGCAAAACCGCATATCCTCTGGCGCGTTTATAGCGTGCCACCACATCGCCAAGAGCATAATTGCGCACATGCCCCATATGGAGCTGCCCTGACGGATACGGGAACATCTCCAGAACATAATATTTAGGTTTATCGGCCGGAGGGGTATCCGGCACGCTGAAAACATCACCGCTGTTCCAGACCTGTTGCCAGTGTGGTTCAACCGTTTCAAAATTATAGGAGATGGCAGAAGAAGCCTGAAGGTCAGATTTGCTGGCGGACTGTGTCATGGAACTCGTACAGATTATCAGAGAAAGAAAAGAGAACGACCTGAGCCGTTAGTTATCGTTATTACCGTTATTTGCGCGCAGTTTACGGGCACGCGCGAGAATACGCGCAGCAATATCTGACGCTGTATTGCCGGCAGCAGGTGTATCAACCCACTGACCATCCTGCTTAATCTGTCGGAAAACTGACAAACGCAGCGCATCAGAGCGAAGGCGGCGATCAAGAATAAACGCCGTAATTTTAAAACGCTCATCCTGAGTTGCGGGCGGCGTGTACCAGTCTGTCAAAATAAGACCACCCTGTGCATCGGCCGTAGCAATAGGCATAAAGGAGAGCGTATCAAGTGAGGCGCGCCACAGATACGCATTCACACCACCTGCCCTGAGCGTATCTTCTCCCCCCGATGCACCACGGTCTTCCATCGCAAGGTGACTGCGTGGTGACGCAAGGTCACTGGCATTTTTAGGTGAATCTGAGCAGGCCGGCAATGTAGCCAGAGCCAGAAAAGAGGATGCGAGCACCCATGATGAGGCTCTGCGCGGGCTCAGAAAAGCACGACCTGAAACAAGTGAACTGGGCATGAGACGACGGGGCATTGTGTTAATACGGCTCCTTCGGCGCGAGGCGTCGATAGTTCAGGGCCTGCCCTGTAGAATGAAGCAGGCACCGGTTTATGATCACAAGCATAGGCTCATAATGCCTTTCTTACCGTGTCGGAGCAGTCCCGCCAAGCATATGATGCAGTAAGACTGGCCAGGGACAGGATTTTTTCACGGCTGAGAGACAGGTATACACGCTATGCTACGGCGATGCAGAGCCGCACAGACTGAACTAATCTGCGCCGCTGGCACACCAACAAAGCGCACACGCCACACAGCAGAGCCGGAGAGACGCTCAATGCGCGTAGCGCTGCCTGCAAGAGCGGGGGCACAGCGACGCGCAAGGTTACTCACAGCCACAGCCCGCTCCTGCGTTGAAAAAGCACCTGCCTGCACAATGCCTGACTCTGAGCTGACAGCAGCCCAGCTGGCCGAAGACGATACAGCCCGGGTCACTGCGACCGGAACTTCAGCTGACGTATACCCGCCTTTAACCGGAGCGGGCGGTGGTGGCGTATCATCTGGCAATGCCGGCGCTACGCCGTAGGCACTCTGAGACGAAGTACGGGCTGATGCTGTATCTGACACCACCTGCACCGGCATAACCGGCGCCGCAGGAAAAGACAGCGAGGCAGGCTTTAACATAGCCGGGATAGGGTCATTCAGATGAGGTTTAATGGATGCCATGTAATGCCGGGCATAATCAGGCAGAGAGCTGCCCCGTGACCGGTGATTCTCTGCACATTGTGGCCCGCAGTTATAAGCCGCCAGAAAAAGCGGAGAACCAAACCGGTCTGATAATTCACGAATATAGCCGCTGCCTGCCATAATATTATCATGCGGGTCGTACGGGTCAGAGCCAAGGTGATAACGTCGTGCCAGCTCATGATAAGTATCAGGCTTAATCTGCATCAGTCCCACAGCACCATGCACTGAGCGAATTTTACGCCCGTGCAGATACTGATGACCACCCGACTCCTGCTGCATAACAGCTCTTATCCATGATGGAGGAACAGAGAATCGCTGTGACGCATCAAGAATATACCCGTTCCAGTGATCAACTGCAGACCCGGCTGAGGAACCAGAGGAAGTATTATACTCTGATGTCGTGCTGCGATGCCCCGCACAGGCCGAGAGTAAAGCCAGCGACACAAAGCATAGCAGCCGGAATATACCTTTTTTACTACAAAAAAAGTCCGGCAGTTGTGGAGGAGCTGGCATGCAGAGTTTCAGCGCCTGTTATCCTGCAATACGCGCGCTCCAAGCGCTTCAAGTGCTGTACGCAAAGGCCCCTCCTCCATATCCGGCAGCTCATAACGTGGCGGCGGCCGCAGGGAAAATTCAGGGAGCGCCGCAGAACGAGGCTTTTCTGGCTGGGTATCCTGCACAAAACGCAAACGCGATACCAGTGACTGCCCACACCAGGTATTAATACGCGATATCAGACTATCACTCATATACTGCAACTCCATCGCGACAGGCCCTGCGCAGGAAATAACCAGTGTACCTGCCGTAAGACGCTGCGGCCTGGTACGTGCAGCATATGCCGGACCAATAATTTCAGCCCAGTCCGTTATCAAACGCATATTTAAAGAAGAATGACGACGCAAAACAGGCTCTGTCACTGCGGGTAAAAGCGCTGCAAGGCTACGCGCTTTAAATGCCCGCCTTACAGGCTGATCAGCTTTTGGCTCGGCATACCAGCGCGAAGACGTTTTTGTAAAACGTACGGCTTTGGTCTTGTCGGCAGAACTGTCCTTCGTCATAACACTCTCCGTGCAAATACCATCCGCTTATGCCCTCCTTGACTGGTACGACCGTCACCGGCGCACCCTCCCCTGGCGTTCTGGCCCTGGTCAGAGTGCTGACCCTTATCATGTCTGGCTGAGCGAGATTATGCTGCAACAGACAACCGTCAAGGCGGTTATACCCTATTACCTGCGTTTTCTAGAAAAATTTCCTACTATTGAAGCCCTGGCCGCAGCGGAGCGTGATGATGTGCTGGCCGCCTGGGCCGGACTTGGCTATTACTCACGTGCTCGCAACCTGCATGCCTGTGCCGCTGCTGTTGTAGCGCTCGGGGGTTTTCCAGACACCACTGAGGAGCTGCTGAAACTACCCGGGGTGGGATCATATACCGCGGCAGCCATAGCAGCCATAGCATTTAATGTGCCGGTAGTACCGGTAGACGGAAATGTTGAACGCATAACCTCCCGTCTGTTCGCTGTAGAATCCCCCCTGCCAGGAGCGAGAAAAGAGCTCACCCGCCTGGCACGCGAACTCAACAATGCACAGGAAGCGCAGCAACGCCCCTCTGATTTTGCACAGGCCTTGTTCGACCTCGGTGCCTCTCTGTGCTCACCCCGCTCTCCAGCCTGTGGCCTGTGCCCCTGGCAACCGCACTGCGAGGGGCAGCGTACAGGCCTGGCTCCGTCCCTGCCCCGGCGTGCTGCCAAAAAAGACAAACCTGTGCGCTATGGTGTGCATTTTCTCGTGCTCGATAATGCTGGCAATATATTACTACGCAAACGCCCTGAGACCGGATTACTTGCCGCAATGACCGAGCTGCCTGGCACAGACTGGCTGACAACCCCCTGGACCTGGCCTGAAGCTGTCAGGCATGCCCCCCTGGATACCGGGTGGAAAAAAAGTGATGACGTACAACATGTTTTCACACACTTCACGCTACATCTTCATGTTTATGCCGCACATATAGACAAATTTTCCAACTCGTCCTTAAAGTCAGGGTTTCTGGCACAAAAAAATATGCTTGCTGATGTATCATTGCCATCTGTGATGATGAAATGTATCAGATCCGGGTTAAAAGTTCTCTCACCATAAGTGACATCAGATAACAACCGACACGCGATGTGTCATGCCGTCACAGTCAGGAGGGTTTTATGGTTTTTCACTATATTCCATCACGCCGCACGCATGACCATGCAGACGCGTCTCCCCGGAAACCAGGAATTTTGCTCCTCAACCTGGGAACACCCGAAGATACAGATTATCGATCTGTACGCCGTTATCTTTCAGAATTCCTCTCTGACCGCAGAGTTATTGAAGCCTCTCCTGTCGTATGGAAGCCCATTTTGCAGGGTGTAGTACTGACTGTACGACCAGGAAAAAGCGGTAAAGCCTATAAACGCATATGGGATAAAGAAACCAATGAAAGCCCGCTGCGCCGCTATACGCGCGATCAGGCTGAGGCTCTTGCCAGACGTTTTGAGGCCGATAATGTGCCGGTAGTGTGGGCTATGCGTTATGGCACACCATCTGTCGCTCAGGGGTTAAAAACCCTGCTTGAGCAAGGGTGTGATCGTATTCTGGCTGTGCCGCTTTATCCACAATACAGCGCAACCACGACAGCCACCGCGAACGATCAGTTTTTTCGTGCACTTATGCGCCTGCGCAATCAGCCTGCGATAAGAACGCTGCCCGCCTTCGCAGACCACCCGACCTATATAAAAGCCCTGGCTGACTCTGTGCGGGATACAATAAGCAAACAGACTGAAGCCCCGCAAATGGTTGTGGCGTCTTTTCATGGTCTGCCCAAAGCCTATATCAACAAAGGCGACAGCTATCTGACTGACTGCATACGCACAATGACAGCCCTGCGCGAAGAACTGGGTATGACCGAAGACATGCTGCCAATGACGTTTCAGTCACGCTTTGGGCCGGCCAAATGGCTGGAACCTGCCACGGCCAGTTTTATTGAGGAACTTCCTGCCAGAGGCATTAAAAATATTGCTGTTATTACACCAGGTTTCATAACTGACTGCATCGAAACCCTGGATGAAATTGGCAATGAAGTATGTGAAGAATTTATGGCTAAAGGTGGAGAGCAGTTTACGCTCATCCCCTGTCTCAACGATAGTCCTGCCTGTATTACCTTACTTGAAGAACTTACCAGGCAGGAGCTGCAAGGCTGGCTTTAAAAATACTTTCACACTATTTGGACAAAAACAGCCTGCCTTTTTCAGGCAGGCTAAATCAGACAAACGTGAAACTCTTATACATTATCAAAAAAGATTAATAACTATATTTCCGGCCTGTCAGTTTTATCAGGATAAAGACAGTCATTCGCCGCAACGCAACGCCAGCATTCCGGCTTGCGTGCTTTACACACATAACGCCCCTGCAAAATAAGCCAGTGATGAGAGTCACGAATCATCCGGGTCGGAATAACTTTTTCAAGCTTCTTCTCAACAGCCTCTACGGTTTTTCCACGCCCAAGCCCTGTACGGTTAGCCAGACGAAAAACGTGAGTATCAACCGGCACAGTTGGCTGATGAAATAAAACACTCAGAATAACATTAGCTGTTTTGCGGCCTACACCGGCAAGAGCCTCAAGGTCATCACGCGTGTCAGGCACCTCTCCCCCATGGCGCTCAACCAGCTGACGTGAAAGCTCAACAATATTCCTGGCCTTATTACGCCACAGCCCGATAGTGCGAATATAAGCTCCGGCCTCCTCTTCACTCAGCTGCATCATCACCTGCGGGGTCGGGGCAGCTGCAAACAAGGCAGGAGTCACTTTATTAACGGAAGCATCGGTTGCCTGAGCGGAAAGAACCACTGCGACCAGCAAAGTAAAGGGAGTAGTATAATGAAGCTCAGTCTGCGCATCTGGCCAGGCCCCCTCCAGGTCTTTTAAAAAAACCAGTCGCTCCTCAGCCGTCATGTCACGCGGAGCCTGCCCGGCCTGTGGTTTGCTTTTTACCACTTTCATTTTACGGGCACTCACAGCAGAAATTTCCTTATTCGCAGAAACTGCACGCTTACGGGGAGAGGAAGGAGATCGGGCCATACCCTCTTTCTATCGTGCTCTGTCACAAAGTGCCATCATGTGTTGCTTTGTTTGCTAAAAATACTTTTTCTGGTTAGAATTTATATTCATTATGCTCTGACACGCCCCTGCTGTGCGTGACCATTACCTCGGAATTTTGTCATGAATACCCCCTCTTCTGCGGATAATAAAACCGCAGGGAAGCAAAGTCTGTTTGTCGATGTCCTGAAATTTGTCATGCGGCGCTGGCTGGATTTTCCCTGGCCACTCTGGGTCACTGTCATCGGCATTATGTTTGCAACTGTACTTGATGTTCTGATGCCCGTTCTTGCCGGACGCCTGGTCTCTGACGTCGCGCAGCCTGCGGCACAATCCTCCCTCACCCATGATGCTTTATGGATGCTGGTTGCTATGGCAGGTTGCGGCATAGGTAATGTGCTGGGCAAACGTGCGGCCTATCTGGGCATTACCCACCTGACAACACGCGTTATGCAGAAAATTGTTATTGAAGCCTTTGCGCATGTGCAAAGGCTTTCAACCGAATGGCATGCTAACAGCTTTGCAGGTTCGACTGTCAGAAAACTGACACGCGGCATGTGGGCCGTGGATATGCTGAATGACACGCTGCTGCTTATGCTTATTCCTGAAGCTGTACTGCTGATCATGACAACACTCGTGCTTGCCTGGCACTGGCTGTTTATGGGTATTGTGCTGGGAGTGATTGCCGCCCTTTTTATTGCTTCATCGTGCCTGCTGACACTCAATTATGTTGCCCCCTCTGCCCGTACAGCCAACCAGTGTGACAGTCGCGTGGGTGCTGCTCTGGCAGATGCCATGACCTGCAATGCTGTTGTTAAAGCCTTTGGCGCAGAAACACGTGAGGAAACACGCCTGGAGACAGCTGTTGCAGAATGGAAAAACGCCACATGCCAGACATGGGTACGTGGCACAAACAGCGCCGGCATTCAGAACCTTCTTGTCACCTTAATGCGTATTACACTGGCCGGTGCCTCTGTCTGGCTATGGCTGACAGGCCGGGCCGGGCCGGGTGACGTAGCTTATATTCTGACCATGACGTTTCTGGTGCAGGGCTATCTGCGCGATATCGGGCAACAGGTTTCCGTTGTTCAGCGTTCAGTCAATGAGATGGAAGAACTGCTTATGCTGTGGCGTATGCCGCCTTCGGTGCAGGACGCCCCACACGCTCTGCCCTTTAAAGCAAAGGCTGGTAAAATTGAATTTGAGCACGTCAGATTTCTTTATGCGGCACAGAAAAAAGAAATTTTTTCTGATCTCTCCGTCACGATTGCGGCCGGAAGTCGTGTCGGGCTTGTTGGCCCGTCCGGCTCTGGAAAGTCAACTTTTACCCGTTTACTGCAAAGGTTATACGAACCCGATAGCGGACGTATTCTGATTGATGGAATTGATATTACCACAGTGCAGCAATCAACCCTGCGCGCAGAAATTGCGATTGTTCCGCAGGAGCCTATGCTGTTTCACCGCACTCTGGCAGAAAATATTGCCTATGGCCGCCCTGATGCAACACAGGCTGAAATTGAAGAAGCAGCCCGCCTGGCCAATGCCTCTGACTTCATTGCCCGCCTGCCTGATGGTTATAATACTCTCGTTGGGGAGCGTGGTGTTAAACTCTCAGGCGGCGAACGCCAGCGTGTCGCCATTGCCAGGGCTTTTCTGGTCAATACACCTGTGCTGATTATGGATGAAGCCACAGCCAGCCTTGATTCCCGCTCTGAAGTTCTGGTGCAGGAGGCCATGCACAGGCTTATGCAGGGGCGCACTGTTGTGGTCATTGCACACCGCCTCTCTACCGTTGTGGATCTGGATCGTATTCTGGTGTTTGAGCATGGTCATATCGTTGAAGATGGCAACCATGCTCAGCTGATTCAGCAGGAAAACGGGCTATACCGCCGCCTGTATGAACTCCAGTCTCTGGAAGTGGACCAGCAATAACAAAAACGATAAAATACTGACGGTGCCACCAGTGAACACCGTCAGTTTTATATAATCAGGCTGACAGAACCTTTGTAATGACAGTCTGAGCCTCTTCCTGAATTTCTTTTAAATGTTCAGGACTTTTAAAGCTTTCAGCATAAATTTTATAAACATCTTCTGTGCCGGAAGGACGTGCCGCAAACCAGCCATCAGCTGTTGTTACTTTCAGGCCACCAATCGCGGCACCATTACCTGGTGCTCTGGTCATTCTGGCAGTAATCGCTTCACCTGCGAGGGTCTCACCCGGATATTGCTCTGGCGAAAGTTTAGACAGCCGCACTTTCTGATCGGGCGTCGCTGGCGCATCAATACGCTGATAGTACGGCGTGCCAAGGCGCGCGGTCAGCTCATGGTAATGCTGCACCGGGTTTTTGCCGGTTTTTGCGGTAATCTCCGCAGCCAGAAGGCTAAGGATGATCCCATCTTTATCGGTTGTCCAGACCGTACCGTCACGCCGCAGGAAGGTCGCTCCTGCACTTTCTTCCCCTCCGAACCCCAGAGAGCCATCCATCAGACCGGGCACAAACCACTTCAGCCCAACCGGCACCTCAACAAGTTTACGACCCAGCTCAGCGGCAACACGATCAATCAGACTACTGCTGACCAGTGTTTTACCAATACCCAGTTTCGGGCTCCACTCAGGCCGGTTTTGATAAAGGTATGAAATCGCTACAGCCAGATAATGATTAGGGTTCATCAGCCCGTCAGGGCGGGCTACGATACCGTGGCGGTCAGCATCAGTGTCGTTTGCAAAAGCCACATCAAACTTCTCACCCATAGCAATAAGACGCGCCATAGCATAAGGCGACGAGCAGTCCATACGAATCTGGCCATCCCAGTCGGCTGTCATAAAGCCAAACTGCGGGTCTACCTCATTACTAACAATCGTCGCGTTCAGAGCATATGCATCGACAATGCGCTGCCAGTAGCCAACAGCAGCCCCCCCCAGCGGATCGATGCCAATTTTGATACCTGATTTGCTGATTGCCTGCATATCGATAACAGATTCAAGGTCAGCAACATAAGGTGTGACAAAATCATAACGTGTGACACAGGGCTGCTTTACGGCCTCATCATAAGGCAGGCGTTTAACCTCTTTGAGGCCATTTTCCAGAAAACTGTTAGCCATATCCTGAATGGCTTTTGTAATAGCTGTATCAGCCGGGCCACCATGTGTCGGATTATATTTAAAACCGCCATCAGCCGGTGGGTTATGCGAAGGTGTGATAACAATACCATCAGCCAGACCAGTTGTGCGGTCCTTATTATAAGTCAGAATAGCGTGGGATATAACGGGTGTTGGCGTATAGCCATCATCCTTATCAATGTGCACTCTGATCCCGTGAGCGGCCAGCACCTCAAGCGCTGTGCGCTGTGCCGGTGCTGAAAC
The DNA here is from genome assembly GCF_002153485.1 of Acetobacter sp. DmW_043. Taxonomy (NCBI): domain Bacteria; kingdom Pseudomonadati; phylum Pseudomonadota; class Alphaproteobacteria; order Acetobacterales; family Acetobacteraceae; genus Acetobacter; species Acetobacter sp. DmW_043. The sequence goes on from NZ_JOMN01000014.1 coordinate 64,005, forward strand.
GGCGTGGCTGTCGATGCCCAGAAATAACGGGCCATCAATACCCTCAGCCTTACGATGACGAGCAATTGCCTCGCACATAGCCAGAATATGATTTTCATTGAAACTGCTGTGCAGCGCACTGCCCCGATGGCCTGATGTTCCGAAAGCAACACGCTGTGTTGCCACTGACGGGTCAGGTTTGCGGTCATAATAAGCCGCAAGCAGAGCTGAAATATCTGTCAGATCTGACGAAGGAAGACACTTTCCTGCCTGTGAACTGATCATGACCATGGGTGTTATAATCCTTAACTCAGAGTAGAATAACCTGAGTGTGATAGAAACACCCCGCAGCCCGGCGGTCTACCCCTCTTTGCACACAATTTTACAGTAATAAAAACGAAACAAAGCAAAAAGCAGATTTTGTATGAGAGGTTTACAATCCCCTCATACAAAATAACGGACTGTTTTAGTAAGTAAAACTCACCTCTCCAAGGAACATACGCCCGGCTGACGGCGTAGCCCTGTTCGAGAACAGGCTCTGATAGTTCAGTCTGTTTGCGAGGTTATACCCGTTCATTGAAATCTTCCAGTGACGGTCAAAGCGGTGAGAGATCATCGCACTGAAATCAAGGTTAGCCGGCACTTTTGCCGTGTTCGTGTTATTCAGCCAGACGTGCTGGCGCCAGGTTACACCACCGCCGATCATGATATTATAAGGCTTATTAGCGAACGCGTTATACGCCGTCCACAATGTTGCCTGATTATGTGGCACATATTGCAGATTTTTACCGACTGAAGCAGCCGTAGCGGACGACATAACCTTACTGTCATACAGGGCATATGTTGCTGAAATATTCCAGCCTGGCAGAATAATACCACCCACAGACAGCTCCATCCCCTGGTTTCTCAGGCGGTCTGATGAGCCACTGACATTACCAGTCACCGGGTCTGTATAATACGCATTGCCTTTATCAAGACGGAACAGAGAAACTGAAGCGCCAAGCCTGTCATGCAGCAGGCTGTACTTTGCACCTACTTCATAGAGCTGCGCTTTTTCAGGTGCTGCAAAAGAGCTGGTACCCGGACGAATAGGCACAGACCCGTTTGTTACATACATACCTGTAGGAGTGGTCGAATTTGCCCAGGTGAAATAATAGGTCTGATGTGCATCAGGCGTAATAATCAGGCTCGCGTTAGGGTTAAAGACCCCTTCAACACTACGCATGTGCTTGTCGGGATATTTAGCCGTATCGCCACCTGTCAGACTGTACGCCGTCTGCCAGCGGTCCCAGCGGAAGCCGCCTTTAACAGACAGCCAGTCTGTAAACCATATCTGGTCATATAAAAACAGACCCGTATCAAAACCATAACCATTACTATGTGGTTTTGCGCCCAGACCATTAAGGTTTACAAGCCCGCCAGGGTTTGACTCACCGGGCACAAGCCCAAGGTTACCAACATAAGGGTTAGGGTTAACCAGGCTGGCATAGGGCTTTGCTTTTGTATAGGTCGATTGTGAGCGCACATCGTTCACGCGCTCAATATCAACACCCGCAACAACCTGATGCCTTAAGAAGCCCGTATGAAAATTGGCGAGCATAGAAGCGACGTTCTGCACAGACCAGCTTCTCTGCTCATAAGGCAATGGGGCGTAAAATGTACCGGCACCCAGGCCGGCACCGGCTCCCGTCGGGCCTGAACGCGCAACAAGAGCGGCCGCCGGGTCACCATTGAAATAATTATTCACACAGGTTGTATCGCAGGTCGCCTTAGACGCTGCGAATGTACGATAATACTGGCCACCACGCAGATCGTCATAAAAAGTAATATGACGATTAAGCTTATAGGTAAAACGTGCTGTTTCCATATTATCATTGGTCGCATTCTGATCGTTATCAGTGCCATACCAGTTCGTGCGTCTTATACCGTATTCAGTAATCGGCTTAGCAACAGATGTTCCCGGTTTTGTAACAACAGGAACACCAAAGTCAGGAATAGAATTTTCCTGCTGGTGCATATACTGCAAAATCAGCGTTGCGCGCTTACCAAGACCAAATGCTATTGATGGCGCAACACCCCAGCGATGTGAATAAATGAAGTCACGCCCGACAACATTATTTTCGCTGCCCATACCCGTGATACGGATGGCTGTAGAATCATCAAGCTTCTGGTTAAAGTCGAGCGTGCCACGGTAAAAACTGCCTGAACCGCCTGTAAACTCTGCTGCGTAACGGTTATCAAGGCCTGGGGTTTTAGTGGTCATGTTAATAGCACCACCTGTCGTGCCATTACCAAACACTTCAGAAGACGGCCCCTTAATCACCGACACCGATTCATAATCAAATGAATCACGTGAATACACACCGAAATCTCTCAGACCATCTTCATAAATATCATTCTGAGCCTGGAAGCCTCTGATCAGAAACTGGTCGCCATTCATGCCACCCGCACCCTCACCGATAGAAGCTGTAACGCCGGGTACATTACGCAGAGCTTCAGTCAGTGATTTAACGTTTTGCTGACGCATCAGCACCTGAGGCACCACGTTAATGTTTTGTGGTGTATGCATCACATCCTGCGGGAGACGGGACATCCCGAGAGACTGATGCATCGTATTAAAGCCGTGCCCTGTGACAGTCAGCCTTTCTTCTTCACCGGCAATACCTTCTTCCTGCGGGGCAGCTACATTTTTTTTTGCAACTTTGTGAGCATGGGCGCGTTTAACATCACGCTTTTTATCAATTTTTGCAGCATCATTGCTGGCAGCTACAGCCTGCACAGAAAACAAAAGGGCACCAATACACGATACTGGTGCCAGATAACCCCGTTTTATCTCACTCATTCTACCCGCCTCAGAAAGCAAACACATCTCTAATTTCTGATGCAGGCCTTAGCAAATAATGATAATCATTTGCAACTGGCGGAGTTGAGAGTTTTTCGCAGAAACTAAACTTCCACCACAATCCGTTGCAAAATTAACACGGCTATCACTGACCTGGCAGATTTATCTGAATATCAGCAGAAACTGACAATTCATTTTTTAGAAGGAGAGCAAATATATGCAAACTGCGCCCCTCCTCCGCCATTTTTATGAACTGACTGAGTGGCCGGCATCGCAGGAGAAGTTGCCGGCTGAACCTGCGGCAAAACCGTATCCTGATCAGCTCGTAAAAGACCAATCAGGGCGCGCGCCCTCCGCTCTTCCTCTCTGCTGGCCAGACTATAATAAATAGCCCTGGACTCACGACGCGGCACTATAATGTCCGCCCGACGCAATGTACCCAGCTGCTGGCTTAGCGTCGGCTGGCCTATACCAGTGCGTACTTCAAGTTCACTTACAGCAAGGGGACCTCCTCTAAGCAGTACATCGACAATAATGAGGCGCTGTGGCTGAGCAAACAATTTAAGACGCTCGACAACAAGCCTGGCTTCTTCCAGCAGCAGCGGTGTCATTTTTTCTGTTCCCCTTCCATTTTCATAAACCATTCCGGGCCGATAGCTGTGATGTCCTGCTGCACCTGAACCTGCGGCTGCAAAACATCATCTCCGGGCTGCCAGCCTTCAGGTGTCAGAGCATCCCCTCCGGCGACCCTCTGCAAAGCCTGCAAAAGCCGCAGCATCTCCTGCACACAGCGCCCTACGGCATAAGGGTACCATGTCATAGCCTGCACAACGCCATCAGGATCAATCATATAAACCGCCCTGACCGTAACACTATTCTGTGATGAGCTATCAAGCATGCCATACGCGCGGGCAATCGCCATTGAAGGATCTTCAATGATAGGAAATGGAATCTCCACCCCAAAACGTTCTCTGATCGATTCGACCCACGCAATATGCGAAGGAAGACTATCAACAGAAACACCAAGTAATACACAGTTAAGAGCAGAGAACTGCGGCGTCATACGCGCCAGAGTAATAAACTCACTTGTGCAGACAGGGGTAAAATCAGCCGGATGCGCAAAAAGCATCACCCATTTCCCACGCAATGCGCTTAGCGTAAGCTGGCCATGATTGGTTCTGGCAACAAAATCCGGTGCCAGCTCACCTATTCTGAGAGACGAGCCTGAATGATAAAGAGGGCATGTGTCCTGTAAACTGTCATTCATACGGCGTCCTTCGTTCATCTTAAACTTAATATCTTTTAGCTTTTACTCAGGAAGTGTACCATCACAAGAGATTTTCTGTATATTGCTACAGGAGATTTTCTTAACCATCATAACATCTCCTTGACGGAGCATGTTTTACTCTTTAAAAACACCAAAATACATACTTAATTTAATTCTTTAACTAAGGATGCTTCTGATGACAGATACCTCTCTGAATTTAGCAGCCAGCCAGATTCTTAATGCACTTGCAAACAATGAGCTGCGCCCGGTTGTCAGAACATTCTTTGACCAGGCAACATTTACAGCCAGCCACGTTGTGCACGACCCGTCAACAAAATCTGCAGCCATCATTGACAGCGTACTCGACTATGACCCCGCTTCGGGGCGCACCAGTTTCAGTTCAGCACAGAATATTGTCAGCTACGTCAAAGAAAATGACCTGCACGTTGAATGGCAGCTCGAAACCCATGCCCACGCAGACCACCTTTCAGCAGCCCCCTGGCTGCAGGAGCAGCTTGGCGGAAAACTGGGAATAGGCGCTCAGATCATCACCGTTCAGGAAGTATTTGGTAAAATCTTTAATGCTGATACGCGCTTTGCACGCGACGGCTCTCAGTTTGATAAACTATTTCATGATGGCGATCAGTTCAGAATTGGCAATCTGAATGTTACCGTTCTGCACGTTCCGGGTCATACACCAGCAGATATGGCCTTTGTTATTGGCGATGCCGCTTTTATTGGCGACACTCTGTTTATGCCTGATTATGGCACTGCCCGCGCGGATTTTCCCGGAGGCAACGCGACGACTTTGTTCCGCTCCATCCGCCGCCTGCTCTCTCTGCCCGGTAAAACCCGTGTTTTTCTATGCCATGATTATAAAGCTGAAGGCCGTGATCAGTTTGCCTGGGAAACAACAATTGAGGCAGAACGGGCACACAACATCCATGTGCACGACGGCATTACGGAAGAAAATTTCGTTAAAATGCGCACTAACCGCGATGCTACACTCAACCTGCCAACCCTCATCATGCCCTCAGTCCAGGTGAATATACGCGGCGGTCATATGCCTGAACCAGATGATAACGGCACCAGCTATATCAAAATTCCTGTTAATAAACTTTAATTTCAAGAACTATATACCGTTAGCATGACCGCCCCCTTCTTCCATATTCTTCTTGAAATTTTTTCAGGAACACTCGTTGGATTCACCCTGGGACTCATCGGCGGAGGCGGCTCAATTCTGGCTGTCCCGTTAATGGTTTACCTTGTCGGAGTCTCAAACCCGCACGTTGCCCTGGGCACCAGCGCGCTTGCCGTAGCGCTTAATGCTCTGGTTGGCCTCGCACAGCATGCAAAACAGGGCACCGTAAAATGGCGCTGCGCTGCGATCTACGCATCATGCGGCATCCTTGGTGCTTTTGCAGGAGCAGCGGCAGGAAAAGCCGTTAACGGGCAACACCTTCTGCTCTGCTTTGCAATACTTATGGTGATCGTTGGCGGCATCATGCTGCACGGCAGACGCAAAACCGGCACCCCGGGAGCAAGCTGCAACCGCCATAATATCGGGAAAGTTGCCGGATTTGGTATTGGCACAGGCATACTGTCTGGCTTTTTTGGTATTGGCGGCGGCTTTCTGATTGTTCCTGGCCTGGTGGCCTCAACAAATATGCCTATTCTTAACGCTGTTGGCACATCTCTTGTCGCGGTGGCTGCATTTGGGCTTACAACCGCTGTCAGCTACATGCTCTCAGGCTACATAGACTGGCAACTTGCAGCACTCTTTGTTCTGGGGGGTGCACTTGGCAGCGTTGGCGGAATGCGCCTTGCCAGACGCATGGCCGGCAAAAGCGGGCAACTGACAACATTATTTGCCTGTATTATTTTTATGGTTGCAGCCTACATGATCTGGCAGGGCGTAAGTGCATTATCATTTTAATTAACAATATGTTACACTTTACCTTACTGCACTTTAAAAACAAAAATAGTACTTGCATGTAACCAAAAAACTTAACAAAATAATAAAAGTCGATTTTTTATCGAAACATTAGCCCCTGGCAACAGTTTATGACAGCGCCTGTCTGGCCGTTAATTTTTAATTATTTTATTTATTTATTTATTTATTAAATTATAATACCATTATGGTCTGTTTTACAGGATGGCTCTCCATGCAAGCGACTCAGCAACAAACAGGATCATATCTCAAAGACCTGACACGCCGGGCCCGCACATGGCTGATGCTTTCTGCTGCAACCAGCAGCATTGCCTGTATACTCTTCATTTTACAGCTCTGCGATCTTGCCGCTCTTGTCGATAATCTGACATTCAAAGGGCAGCCTCTCGACACATCAGTTACAGACTGCATCATCATTCTTGCTCTCTCTGTCAGCAGTTTTATTTTTCAGTGGCTGGCAGATATGACCGGCAAAGAAGGAGGGCTGCACATCAGCGCTTCCGTTCAGCGCGATGCCCTCATTCATCTGACCAAAGCCGGCCCTGCAGGGTGCGCCAAACAGCCAGCCGGGCAGCTTATCACCACCATGACAGAAGCTGCCGAAGCGCTTGAGCCTTATTTTTCACAATATATTCCACGCGCGGTCATGATGGTCGTGCTCCCCATCGTGATTCTTGGCATTGTGTTTCACTTTGATATCTGGAGCTTTGCAATTCTGGCCTGCACCGGGCCCCTTATTCCTTTTTTTATGGTTCTGGTCGGCTACAACGCACAAAGCATAATGGACCGCCAGTGGACACAGCTTGTGCTGATGGGGTCATCCTTCCTTGACTCTTTGCGGGGGCTCATGACCCTGCGCCTGAATGGACAGACAACAAACAGTATCACCCGTCTTGAACGTCAGACCGAAGCACACCGCCACGCAACATTTTCTGTCATGCGCGTCGCTTTTCTGACATCTGCAACTCTCGAATTTTTTGCCAGCCTTTCTGTTGCGATGGTTGCAGTTATCTTTGGCTCTCGCCTGCTGGCCGGCACTGCTGATTTTCGTTCAGCCTTTATTGTTCTGGTCCTGGCACCTGAATATTTCATTCCTCTGCGCAATTTCTCATCCAGCTATCACGCCAGACAAAATGCTATGGCCGCAGCAAAACAACTCCAGACCCTTTTTACTCTGCCTGAATATGCGGTCGCGCGTCAAAGCACCTCAGAACCTGTGTCATCAGCAGCACCTGTTACGATGCTAAAGCTTAATGATATTTCTGCATCTTATGAAAAAGCACTTATCCTGAAGCAGATCAGTGCAGAAATAAGAAAAGGACAGCTCACTGCAGTGAGTGGCGAAAGTGGCAGCGGTAAAACCACATTACTCTATACTTTAATGGGTTTTTTACCTCTCCGTTCAGGTTCTGTTGCAGCATACGATGCTGGAGGGGCACAACACCCCCTGACAGAAGAAAACATAGCATGGGTTCCCCAGCGCCCGCTTATGGCCTTTGGCAGCATTGCTGACAACCTGCGCCTGGGCGCACCGGAAGCCACTGATGATGACCTGAAAAATGCCATGCGGCAGGCTGGGATTTTCGATTTCATCATGACACTGCCAGAAGGCTTTAATACTCAGGCCGGTGAACGGGGCGCCCGTCTTTCCGGCGGGCAGATCAGACGCCTCAGCCTGGCCCGGGCCCTGTTGCGTAACCCCGATATACTCTGCCTGGATGAACCAACAGCGAACCTTGATCCCGATACTGCTGACATCATTATTGAGATGCTGAAAAGCTGTGCGAAAACGCGCATCGTTCTTGTCGCTACACATGATCAAAAACTCATTTCTGCAGCGCAGCAGGTTTTACATATCAACGAAAAGGGCAGTCTCTCCGCACTTACTGAGAGGGCAGTCGCATGACCCCCCTGCGTCGTCTGCCTTCACTCACAAAATCCGTCCGGCTTTACATGATATTTGGCATAATGCTGGCGTGTCTTGCCGCACTGGCAAGCTTTGGGCTGCTCTTTTTATCAGGGTGGTTGCTGGCCGGAGCTGCTGTAGCAGGCATAAGCGGAGTTGCTGCACAGCAGGCTTTTAATATTTTGCTACCCGCGACAGGTGTGCGCTTCTTTGCAATGCTGCGCATTCTCTCGCGCTATGGTGAAAAACTTATCACTCATGATGGTGCCTTGAGAGTTATGGGCCAGCTGCGTAGCTGGTGCTACCACTGCCTGGCACCACAGGCGCCTGCAGGGCTGCATAACCGCCGGGGAGGTGACCTGCTTTCACGCTTTGTAACTGACACAGACCTGATAGGGCAGCATTATACCAGCACTTTGTTGCCTTATATCAGAGCAGTCGTCTGCGGCAGCCTGTTCGTGCTCATAATGGCTATTTTTTCTCCACAGGCAGCGTTGTGCCTTGCAACGGGACTACTCTTCAGTGGCCTGATCCTGCCTTATATTACCGGCCTGATTTCTGACCGGCTGGCAGTCACCCTGACTACCCTCCACAGTCAGAACCGTACCGACCTGGCCGACCTGATTGCTGCAACAGGTGAATATCTGGCGCCTGCCGCCACCCGCCATCTGCACATACAGTTTACTGAAAAGCAGCTCAAACTTAATCGTTCACATCGCCTTATGGCCGCCACCGAAAGTGCCGCCCGCGGGTTAACGACACTATGCACCACGGTGACAAGCCTTGCTGTTCTTCTTGTCGCAACAAATTCTTTTCATAAAAGCTACCTGTCATTACCAGAAGTGCCCATGCTGGTTCTGGGGTGTCTTACCGCATTTGACATCATCACTCCTCTGCCTGCGGCCAGGCAACTGCTAAGCCGCACAAAGCTCGCAGCACAACGACTATATGATGCCTGTATGACCCCCCCTCTTGTGACAGCTCCCATTCACCCGGTTCATCCTGACAATGCCGATTTTCTGGAAATTTCTGATCTTTCATTCCGCTACCCCGGGTCAGAACAGTGGATCTTTCGGCATGCCAGCCTGAATATCCAAAAAGGAGAACGTGTTGCACTGATCGGCCCTTCTGGCACCGGGAAAAGTTCTCTCATTCAAATTCTTTTTCGCTTCTACCCCTTTGAAGCAGGCAGCTGTCATGTAGGTGAGCATGATATCTGCGATATGCAAAGCGAAACACTGGCTGAAAAAATCAGTGTTGCTCCACAGAATTTTCACCTTTTTAATGGCACGGTTCGTGACAACATGCTTCTGGCAAGCCCACAGGCAACCGAATCCGACATAATGCAGGCGCTGCAAACTGCAGGCCTGACAGACTGGCTTAACAATACACCACATGGACTGGAAACTGCCGTTGGTAACGAAGGTTTTCAGATATCAGGAGGTCAGGCGAGAAGGCTCTGCCTCGCACAGATACTACTGCGCAAAACCCCATGGCTCATTCTCGATGAGCCTACAGAAGGGCTTGATGCAGAAACGGAAAAGACTGTTCTGACAAACCTCATACAGGCAAGGCCGGATATGACACTGATCTGCATAACTCACAGACGATCAGTTCTGCCGTTTATGACCAGAGCGATTCAGATCAGAAACGGTCAGTTTCATCCGGCAGAGGAGATATAATCATGCCTTAAAAAATATTGTTTTTTATGATTTTTAAAGGATTTTTTTAAATGGATATGATCGACCCAACCGTTGTAGAGCTTTCACGGTTTCAGTTTGCACTTACAGCTCTCTATCACTTTATGTTTGTTCCTCTGACACTGGGACTGACATTTATGCTTGCTGCCATGGAAACTGTTTATGTCGTAACCGGCCGCAAAATTTACAAAGACATGGCAATGTTCTGGGGAAAGCTCTTTGGTATCAATTTCGCACTTGGCGTTGCTACCGGCATCACCATGGAGTTCGAATTCGGCACCAACTGGTCCATGTATTCACGATATTTTGGCGACATGTTTGGTACACCACTTGCCATTGAAGGTCTGATGGCCTTTTTTATGGAGTCTACCTTTGTCGGCATGATGTTTTTTGGATGGGACCGCCTGAGTAAACCAGCTCACCTTGCCATAACATATCTGGTTGCTTTGGGATCAAACCTCTCAGCTTTGTGGATTCTGATTGCCAATGCGAGCATGAACGTCCCTGAAGGCACGCACTTTGACCCTGAAACAATGCGTTTGCAATTCGACAGTTTTGTAAAAGTTGTTTTCAACCCTGACGCGCAGGCTAAATTTGTTCATACGTCAGTTGCTGGTTACGTATGTGCCTCCTTATTCGTCATGGGTATCAGCTCTTTTTATCTTTTACGTAAACAACACAGACAATTCGCTGCCCGGTCTTTTCGTATGGCTGCCTTGTTTGGCATTATTTCAACTGTAGCTGTAATCACTCTGGGTGATGTTCTTGGCCGCATGGATTACGAAAAACAGCCGACAAAAATTGCCGCTATTGAAGGGTTGTGGGAAACCAGCCAGCCACCTTATGCCCCCTGGCTTCTTTTTGCTTTACCTGATAATGAAAAGCAGACGAACTACCTTGAAATCGGTGTCCCATACGTTCTGACACCACTAATTACACATGAGTTTGATAAGCCGATTACCGGCATGCATGAGCTACAAAATGAAGCCGAGCCTCATATTCGCTCTGGCATCGAAGCGCTCTCGGCTTTAAAACGCTATGGTCAGACACATGATCAGACTGATCTGGATGCTTTCCGTCAGCACAAAGAAGATCTTGGGTTTGGTTTCCTGGCCACACAATTTGCACCAGGTCAGGATGTCACCAACATCTCTCCGGACGAAGTAAATAAAGTCGTAGAAGCCACAAAACCTGCTATCCTGCCTAATGTTTTTGTTGTTTTCTGGTCTTTCAGACTTATGGTTTTTCTGGGTCTGTCCTTCTTTCTTTTGTTTGCTGTGTCTGCCTATCTCAGCCTTAAAAAACAACTCGAACGCAACCGCTGGATTTTACACCTGTGCATGTGGTCTATCCCTCTGCCTGTTCTGGCTACCGAGTTTGGATGGATTACGGCTGAAGCCGGCCGTCAGCCCTGGACAGTTTTTAACAGACTGCCAACCTTTCTGTCATCATCCACGCATAGCGTAACATATATGGCCATTTCACTGGCTGGCTTTGCCCTCCTTTACAGTATCTTCATCGCGGCTGAACTTTATCTGATGTTTAAATTTGCCCGCCTTGGACCTGATGAGCACGATACACACGGCACATCTGCTCTGTCACATAACGCCGCCGCTCCCGCAGCACACTGAAAAACGTGAGAAGGGAAAGGACTTTATTATGGATATTTATACCATTCTCAAGCTGATCTGGGGGGGCATTCTGTGCCTTCTCATGATTGGTCTCGCCCTTATGGTTGGGATGGATATGGGCGTTGGCACGCTTCTGCGCTTTGTGGGCAAAGATGATGCTGAACGCCGCACGATGCTGAACATTATTGGCCCACACTGGGACGGTAATCAGGTCTGGTTTGTCTTAGGTGGCGGCGCAATTTTTGCGGCATTTCCCACTCTTTACGCCACTTCTTTTTCAGTTTTTTATCTTGTTATGATTATGCTGTTATTCAGCATGATTCTTCGTCCTGTCGCATTTGAATACCGCTCAAAAGCAGATAGCACCCGCTGGCGGGCCAGCTGGGACTGGACCTTCCTGATCTCTGGTTTCTTACCAATGTTTATTTATGGTGCTGCCTTTGGCAACATCCTTAGTGGTGTTGGTTACCATTTCAGCTGGACAGGCCAATATTACCAGGACAGCTCTTTTATTTCTTATCTGCTCAACCCTTTTGTCATTCTGTGTGGTCTGCTCTCTGTTTCTCTGAGTGTTTACCAGGGTGGCGTTATGCTTATGCTGCGCAGTAACGACCCTATTTATAGCCGGGCCAGAAATTTCTCACGGATCGCAGGTGTACTGGCAGCATTTTTATTTGCCGCCGGTGGTGTATTTATCTGCTTTATGCAGGGTTTTATGCTTACAGAACCTGTGAATACCGCCATGCCTGCAAACCCGCTGCATGGACAGCATGTTGCAAGAGCAGCAGGAGCATGGCTGCTTAACTACTCAGCACACCCTGTGCTGTGGCTTCTGCCTGTTGCAGGGCTGGCCAGCATGATATGTGGCTCGGCTTTGGTTACACTCAAAAAAACCGTTCTGGCATGGTGGTGCGGCATGAGTGCCTGGGTTGGCGTTATCGGCACTGTGGCTGCGGCAATGTTTCCGTTCCTCATGCCTTCCACAACAAAGCCTGATCAGAGTCTGACATTATGGAACAGCACCGGCAGCCTTTACGGGCTTACATGCATGTTAATTGTCAGCACCATTTTCATACCACTGATCATTACTTACACCTCATGGTGTTATTATGTCATGCGGGGCAAGGTCAGCACAGCTGAGGTCGCCAACGATCCACACAGCTATTGAGGAGACATACTATGCAATTTTTACGCCTGGCAGGTCTTGCAGCTGTTCTGGTTGTTGCACTGCTTTTTGCTGTTTTTGTAGGTGATCAGGGCCCCTGGTATTTTGCCTGGGTCATTGGCACTGTAATGATTATTCTCATCTCTGGTGCCGGCGCTATCCTGTTCGATGCTCAGGAAACCGCCTCAGATGATCAGGAGGTTTAGTAATGCTGACAGATCCTGAAAATATTATTTTCTTTATTCCTTTTCTTTATCTTTCTTTTTACGGAATCGCCTATTTTATTATGCGACGTTTTTTCCGTTAACAGTCATTCGACTCTCTGAGAGTGCGTGATATGCTGCAATGATAAAGAAGGAAAATACCTTATGACTGTTACTCTTTATCACAACCCTGCCTGCAGCACGTCACGCACCGTTCTCAACATGATACGTGAAGCAGGTACAGAGCCTGAAATTATACTTTACCTGAAAACCCCGCCTACACGCGAACAACTGAATACCATGCTGGCGACAAGCAACCAGCCGGCCCGTACATTTGTTCGCCCTAAAGGGGAGCTATATACCTCTCTGAACCTGGCAGACAAAAGCCTCTCTGATGAAAGTCTGCTCGATGCAATTGCACAACACCCTGAGCTATTGAACCGTCCTGTTGTGACAACCCCCTTAGGCACCCGTGTATGCCGCCCTAAAGAGTTACTTTTCGAAGTGCTTTCAAACGCTGAAAAATAATTTTTTTCAGATATAAAAAAAGGAAGCCCTCTTTCGGGGGCTTCCTTTTTTCTAAACTCATGCTCGCTGCGGCTTAGTACTCAACAACGGTACGAATTGTTTCGCCTCGTGTCATCATATCAAAACCCTCGTTAATCTGCTCAAGAGGGATTTTATGGGTGATAAGATCGTCAATATTGATCCGGTTTTCCATATACCAGTCAACAATTTTCGGCACATCAGTACGCCCGCGTGCACCACCAAAAGCTGAACCAATCCAGCGACGGCCTGTTACCAGCTGGAACGGACGGGTGCTGATTTCCTGCCCTGCACCGGCAACACCAATAACTGTCGAAACACCCCAGCCACGGTGTGCACATTCAAGAGCCTGACGCATCAGAGTCGTATTACCCACACACTCAAATGTATAATCAGCGCCCCCGCCGGTAATCTCGATAATATGTCCGACAAGATCACCACCAGGGCCAAGATCTGCCGGGTTTACAAACTCGGTCATACCGAATTTACGGGCAATCTCTTCACGGGCAGGGTTAAGATCGACACCGATAATACGGTCGGCACCAACCATCTTTGCACCCTGAATAACATTCAGCCCGATACCACCCAGGCCAAACACAACGACGGTAGAACCTGCTTCAACCTGCGCTGTGAACAAAACGGCACCAATACCGGTTGTTACACCACACCCGATGTAACAAACTTTATCGAAGGGTGCATCCGGGCGAATTTTAGCCAGTGCAATTTCAGGCAGCACCGTATAATTAGCAAATGTGGAACAACCCATATAATGATGAACCGGTTGCCCCTTAAACGAAAAGCGTGATGTACCATCAGGCATCAGGCCTTTGCCCTGGGTAGACCGAATTGAAGTGCACAAATTTGTTTTACGCGACAGGCACGACTTACATTCGCGACACTCGGGCGTATAAAGCGGAATAACATGATCACCGGGTTTGAGATGCCTGACACCTGGCCCGGTCTCCACAACAACCCCTGCCCCTTCATGCCCCAGGATCGCCGGGAAAAGCCCTTCAGGGTCAGCCCCTGACAAAGTATATTTATCAGTATGGCACAAACCGGTAGCCTTAATTTCAACCAGCACTTCACCCTCTCTGGGTGCACCAAGCTGCACGGTTTCAATTCTGAGTGGCTCTCCTGCCTTAAAGGCAACAGCAGCTTTTACGTCCATTATTCTACCCTTACATTCTGACAGTGTAACAAACAAAATAAACACATATTATGGCAGGTATTTTCAGCTTTGCCAGAAAACCATATATCTGTATTCTGATAACTGTCTGATGATTTTACGGCTTTCAGCTTGAAGAAAAAACCATTCTGACACTACTATGCGCTAAAGAGAAATATGTTTCTCTGTCTGGTAACACGACAATTTTAAGGTGAGCATAAATGGAGTGGACCGAGGAAACAATCTCCCGGTTGAAAGAACTTTGGACAGAGGGGCTCTCAACAGCCGAGATTGGCCGTCGTCTTTCCATCACAAAAAATGCTGTAGTTGGTAAAGCACACAGGCTTGGTCTGCCTGCTCGTCCTTCTCCCATTCGTCGCAGCGAGAAAAAACCCGTCTCTGCTTCGGCAGACGATTCAACAGCGGATAAAACAAAAACTGCTAAAGCAGCTGAACCTGCGGCTGCTCAGCCCCGGCCTGAGCCAAAAGCAGCCCCCAGGCCAGCAGCGACTGAACCAAAAGCCCCTAAAGAAATAAAACCTGCTCCCGTTGCAGCGCCTGTACAGGTCGCCGCACCTAAAGCTGTAAAGCCTGAGCCTGTACAACGTGCGCCAGTGCGCCCGGCAACAAAACCTGCGCTCAGCCGTATACCAGACCCCGATACGAAAAAACGCCGTGGTCCGTCATGCTGCTGGCCTATAGGTGACCCCGGCACCCCGGGTTTTCATTTTTGTGGTGCGACACCTTTGCCTGGCAAGCCCTACTGCGGTGAGCATGCTCAGATCGCCTATGTCAAACTCCGCGACAGGCGCGATAGTCACTAATCGCCCTTCGGACATCACCTCTTTCCTTTAAAAGGAAAGAGGTGATGCAGTCGGAATATCAGCCTGCTGAGCTATTTTTATCAGCAGAGAATGAACTTTTGCTGCTGTCATCAGACAGCATTTCCAGCTGACCTGTAATCTGACCACCGTCTTCAACTTTCAGACGACGGCAGGCTGCTTTACCCAGTAAACGGCCGGTTGCACGCAGGCTCAGGCTGCCACGTGCTGTTAATGTGCCATCAACTGTGCCTGCAACTTCAGCACTTTCAACTTCTACGCTGCCGCGAAAAAGGCCACCAGGCATAACGATCAGCTCTTTCGCTGCGATCATGCTGGATTCAACTGTGCCTTCAACAACGAGGCGTTCAGCTTCCTGCACCGTGCCCTGAACGCTGATGCCACGACCAACAACCAGCGTACGCTGTTCAACAGGTTCTTTTTTAGGCTGCTGCATCTGGCCCTGTGGCTGAGGCATACGCGATGCACCCGGAATAGGAGGAACGGCAGCGCCAGGAGAGAGCGGAGAGCCAGGAGGAAGAGGAGCACGACCCATAGGGGGTTCCTTTACTTGTTTTGAAGTAGAATCTGACGTTCCATTGCCGCCAGGGGCGTACGGCTTTGACCCGCCAGAAGGAGAAAAAATAGTATCAAAAGACCCTTTAGGCCCGCCAGGTGCAGACTGATCAGTCTGCTTATCTGTACCAGCTGTCCCTGGCCTGGTTTCTTCTGGTTTGCGTCTTCTAAACAAAAACACCCCCGCCATACTGACTGCCCGTTATCAGACAGTTTATTTCAATAAAGCCCACCGTTCCCCTGCCTGCAGAGTAAAGATGAACCTTGCTCATTTGTTATACAGCCACATACTCAGGCGGCAAGAACAGCTTACGTCTTTCTGTTGCCCTTTTTGTGGCGGCAGGTATATCGATACAAACTTTCAGCTCTTTTTCGGGATATTAGCGTATAATGAACTCAGAACAGATTAAATACGATATCCTCGGGATCGGTAATGCGATCACGGATATTTTAGGTACTGTCTCACCTGCTTTCCTCGAACAGCAGAATCTCATCCCGGGCAGCATGACGCTGATTGATGCAGAACGAGCCGATAACCTCACTGCCAGCTTTAATGCAGAACGCACTATGGGCGGTGGCTCAGTTGCTAACAGCTGCGTTGTTGCGGCGCAGCTGGGCGCAAAAGTTGCTTATCTTGGCAAAGTAGCCGGCGATACAGCCGGTGTGCAGTTTGCTAAAGATCTGAGTGAAAATAATGTCGCTTTCCCTTCAGCTCCGCTTGATGGACGGACCAGCGAAAACCTGCCTACAGCGCGATGCATTGTCATGGTTACACCCGACGGGCAGCGCACCATGGCAACTTACCTGGGGGCATGCACGCAATTTACAGCAGATGATGTATTGCCTGATGTCATCGCTGCTTCACGTATCGTTTATCTTGAAGGGTACCTGTTTGACCCCCCGCACGCGCAGGAAGCTTTTCGCCGGGCTGCTACCCTGGCCCATGAAAACAATCGTCAGGTTGCGCTTTCCCTGTCTGACCCGTTTTGCGTGAGCCGTCACAGAAAAGCTTTTCTCGAACTGGTACGTAACCATGTCGATATTCTTTTTGCCAACGAAGACGAAATCTGCTCACTTTACGAAACTGAGAACTTTGACGTTGCTGCACAGCATGTACTGAAGGATACAAAATTTGCCGCTCTGACACGCTCTGCTGAAGGCAGCGTGGTTATTCACGATGGCACTATCACCAAAGTGTCACCCGTCCCGACACAGGTGGTTGATACAACCGGTGCCGGTGATGCCTATGCAGCAGGTTTCCTGGCAGGCCTGACATCAGGCCGCACATTACCAGAGTGCGGACGCCTGGCCTCTGTCGCTGCTTCTGAAATCATTTCACATGTCGGGGCAAGGCCACTGGCCAATACCTGGCTTGATACAAGCATCTGAAGCAATCAGCCCTTTGTGATCCTTCCTTCTGTTCAGGATGAAGGATCACAGGGAATCTGAACAACTTTCCCTCCTTTAATTGCCAGGGCAACTTCACCCTGACAAAGAGAAAGAGCCGCCTCGCCAAAAATTTTACGGCGCCACCCCGCCAGTAACGGATTAGGCTGCGAGGGGTCCAGTGCCAGTGCCTCCAGCTCATCAGCAGAAGCCACAAGTCGTGGTGCAACATCATGCTGCTCACATGCCGCAGCCAGAAGGACCTTCAGAAGAGCCATAAGTGCACCGGAAGGACGATTAGAATCTTTACCACGCCCTTTAGGCAAAGATGGCAGGTCAGCATCAGGCAGTTTCTGTGCCTGTTTAACAGCCTCAATTAATGCAAGCCCGGTACGCCCTTCTGCCAGCCCGCGCGAAACACCTCTGACCCGCGTAAGTGCATCAGTTGAAAGAGGCTGCGTCGCTGCAATTTCGAGCAGGCTTTCATCTTTAAGAAGGCGCTGACGTGGCACATTAACACGTTGTGCCTCACGCTCGCGCAATGCAGCCACCGCACGTAACACGCCAAGCATACGACGGTTGCCGGTGCGGGCCCGCAAACGTTCCCACTGCTTTTCCGGGTCAGGACGAAACGTCTCAGGCAGAGCCAGCTCAGCCATTTCATCAGCGACCCAGTCAAGCCGGTCTTCATGCGTCAGTTTACTGATCAGTTTTTCATATACCAGTCGTAACCAGGTCACATCGCCTGCGGCATAACTCAGCTGAGCATCAGAGAGAGGGCGCACTGACCAGTCTGTAAAACGGTGGCTTTTATCAATACCATACCCGGTTAGTGACCCCACAAGGCTGTCATACCCCACCTGGTCACCATACCCCGCGACCATGGCCGCCACCTGCGTATCGAATACCGGTACAGGCAGAGCATCAAACAAATGGAGAAAAATTTCCAGATCCTGACGGGCAGCGTGAAACACTTTAATCACTGATGTATCAGCAAACAGCTCTGCCAGAGGCGCAAGATCTATGCCTTCAGCCAGAGCATCAATCAAAATAACTTCAGCGGCACCACCAATCTGAACAAGACATAGCTCAGGCCAGTAGGTGTTCTCACGCATAAATTCGGTATCAACCGTGAGAAAAGGCTCCTGACGCAGGCGGGCAACGGCTTCGGCCAGTTCGTCCGTCTCAGAAATCAGGCGAGGGGCAGGAAAATCAGAAACTGAAAACTTGTGCATAGCCTCTTTTCGCATAATTCATATAAAAAAAGAAGTTATGTAAGCCTCTCATTTTTCCCCGATCACGTGAAAGAGAGAGGCAATATGCGTCTTTCTGACTGAAGTAACAAAAAAGGAAATCAGTTATGTCAAACTCTGATGAAAATCACTCAGCACTGACACAGTTAGGCCGGCAGATACAGGCAGCGGCAAGCCCTGAGGAAGCTGTGCTTGAACGTGTTGCTGCACCCCACCCTGACAAGAACTATCTTGTGCGCTTTACGGCCCCTGAGTTCACTTCGCTTTGCCCCGTAACAGGGCAGCCTGACTTTGCACATATCGTTATCGACTATGTGCCGGAGCAGTGGATTGTCGAAAGCAAATCACTCAAGCTCTTTCTGACCAGCTTTCGTAATCATGGTGCATTTCACGAAGCCTGCTCTGTTCAGATCGCAACAACTCTCGTTGACCTGCTTTCTCCTGTATGGCTGCGTATTGGTGCCTACTGGTACCCACGCGGCGGTATGCCCATTGATGTTTTCTGGCAAACCGGCACCCCACCTGAAGACGTGTGGATTCCCTCACAGAATGTCCCGACCTATCGCGGCCGTGGCTAAATATTTTCAGGAAGTTATAAAAAAAGCCACCTTGCGGTGGCTTTTTTTAACAATACCAGAACGACAGACCTCAGTGAGCAGCAGAAGCTGCATCAATTTCAGCACGGGCTGAAAGAATCTGCGCCTGAAGGGCGTCGATACTCTGTGGATCATCGTGCTTATCAGAACGGCCCCACAATGTTGTCAGCTCTTCAAGACGGGCTGTTGCCTCATCCACTGAAATCTCTGAAACCGGGACTGCCCTGTCAGCCAGAACAGTGCAACGGTCAGCCGTAATGTCAGCAAAACCGCCTTCGACAAAAAAACGATCTGTCACAACACCGTTCTCATAAAGAGAAACTACACCGCCGCGCAGCAAAAGCATGACAGGAGCATGCTCTGGCATTGCTGCGATATCACCCTCTGCACCGGGGATGACAGCCATCTCAACTTCACGCGACACCAGAACTTTTTCAGGACTGATGATATCCAGCTGGACCGGCATGAGTGCGCTCCTTTCGAAGAACCGGTATTAAACCGATTCTTTCAGTTTTTCAGCCTTAGCAACAGCTTCCTCAATGGTACCAACCATGTAGAAAGCTGCTTCAGGAAGATGATCATACTCACCAGCACAAATCGCTTTGAACGAACGAACTGTGTCAGCAACGGCAACCAGTTTACCAGGAGCACCTGTAAAGACTTCAGCCACATGGAAAGGCTGTGACAGGAAGCGCTGAATACGACGGGCGCGTGCAACCAGACGTTTATCGTCTTCTGACAGCTCATCCATACCCAGAATAGCAATGATATCCTGCAGAGATTTATAGGTCTGCAGAATACGCTGCACTTCACGGGCAACAGCGTAATGCTCTTCACCTACGATTGAAGGATCGAGAGAACGCGATGTCGAATCGAGCGGGTCAACAGCAGGGTAGATGCCCATTTCAGCAATCGAACGGTTCAGAACGGTTGTTGCATCAAGGTGAGCAAAGGTTGCTGCAGGAGCCGGATCGGTAAGATCGTCAGCAGGAACATAAACAGCCTGAACGGATGTAATCGACCCTTTTTTGGTCGATGTAATACGTTCCTGCAGGGCACCCATCTCTGTTGCCAGAGTTGGCTGGTAACCCACAGCTGACGGAATACGACCCAGAAGCGCAGACACCTCTGAACCAGCCTGTGTGAAACGGAAGATGTTATCAACGAAGAACAGAACGTCCTGATTTTCTTCATCACGGAAATATTCCGCAAGAGTCAGGCCGGTCAGTGCAACGCGGGCACGGGCACCTGGTGGTTCGTTCATCTGACCGAACACAAGAGCCACTTTAGAGCCGTCTGTGTTGTTTTCTTCATCCAGTTTGATAACGCCGGCATCCTGCATTTCATAATACAGGTCGTTACCTTCACGGGTACGTTCACCAACACCGGCAAATACAGACA
This sequence comes from Acetobacter sp. DmW_043, assembly GCF_002153485.1. Classification (NCBI taxonomy): domain Bacteria; kingdom Pseudomonadati; phylum Pseudomonadota; class Alphaproteobacteria; order Acetobacterales; family Acetobacteraceae; genus Acetobacter; species Acetobacter sp. DmW_043. The sequence goes on from NZ_JOMN01000014.1 coordinate 84,396, forward strand.
CACCACCATGCGCCTTAGCAATGTTGTTGATCAGCTCCTGAATAATAACGGTTTTACCAACACCGGCACCACCGAACAGACCAACCTTACCACCTTTGAGGTACGGGCAGAGAAGGTCAACAACCTTAATGCCGGTCATCAGAATTTCAGAAGCAGCAGCCTGCTCTTCAAAAGAAGGCGCGTCACGATGAATAGGGGCGCGACGTGTTGCTTTAACCGGGCCTTTTTCGTCAATTGGCTCACCGGTAACGTTCAGAATACGGCCAAGCGTTTCAGGACCAACAGGCACAGAAATCTGCGCACCTGTGTTGATCACCTCTGCGCCACGTACCAGGCCATCTGTGGTGTCCATCGCGATGCAGCGTACTTCGTGCTCACCAATTTCCTGAGCAACTTCGAGCACAAGGGTCTGATCGCCAAGTTTAACATGAAGGGCATCAAGGATCTTTGGCAGATCACCTTCAAACTGCACGTCAACAACAGGACCTCTGATCTCGGTAACGCGGCCGGAAGCACTGTGTTCCTTGGCGGCAGAGGCCTGGGTCTGAGTTTTAGTATCCGACATAGGTCAGCTCCTGCGGGGCAAAATAAGCGGGCTCAGACAGCCTGTGCGCCCGAAATGATTTCAATCAGTTCGTTAGTAATATTGGCCTGGCGGGTCCGGTTATAAACCTGGCTCAGACTGTCGATAGAGCGACCAGCGTTACGCGTCGCATTATCCATCGCAGTCATACGGGCACCGTTCTCACCTGCGGCTGTCTCCAGCAGCGCAGCATACAGCTGCACCTGAAGGTTTTTAGGGAGAAGCCGGAACAGAAGAGTTTCTTCATCCGGCTCAAAGTCGTACAACGCCTTGTTCTCATCAGCGACAGCCGATGTCTCTGCAGCATCTTCCACAACCAGCGGCACCAGCTGCTGTTTTTGTGGAACCTGTGACATAGCATTGATGAACTTGTTGAACACGAGTTCACAGACATCAATTTCGCCGGCTTCGAGCAGAGCGTTGATTTTTACGCCCAGGCCTTCAGCGACAGAAAACGGAACATCTCCGGGAATACCCATGATCTTATCAACGATAAGATCAGAATACTCACGAGAGAAATAACTGATCGCACGACGGCCAACAGGCAGAAGTTTAACCGTTTTACCTTCAGACTGAAGACGGCGGATCAACCGCTCTGTCAGGCGATGTACGCTGGCGTTAAAACCACCACACAGGCCACGATCACTGGTCAAAGGAACGAGAAGGTGAATTTTATCCTTCCCTGTTCCTGTCAGCAGTAATGGACCACCTTCTTCCCCGACGGTCGCTCCCGCCAGTTCAGCCATCATACGACGCATAGCAGAAGCATAAGGTCTGGCAGATTCAGCACGGGCCTGAGCACGGCGCAGCTTTGCAGCTGCCACCATTTTCATAGCGCTCGTGATCTTCTTCGTAGACTTGATACTTCCGATTCTGGCGCGGAGTTCCTTAAGGGAAGCCATAACTCCTCCTGCCTCAGGCGTTGAAGTTACGGTTAAAGGCAGTGAGATATTCTGTCAGACCAGCTTCAGTTTCTTTTGAAACCTGGCGATCGTTGCGAATAGCATTCAGAATATCTTTTCCGCTGCTCTGCAGTTCAACAAGAAGTCTCTGCTCCCACTCCACAACTTTTTTGGTGTCAATTGCATCAATAAAGCCACGTGTGCCGGCAAACAGAACAACAACCTGCTCTTCAACTGTCAGCGGTGAAGACTGAGGCTGTTTAAGCAGCTCAACCAGACGCGCACCACGTGACAGCTGTTTTTGTGTGATCGGATCAAGGTCAGATGCAAACTGCGAAAAGGCAGCCATTTCGCGATACTGAGCCAGCTCCAGTTTAATTTTACCGGCAACCTGTTTCATTGCCTTGATCTGTGCAGCAGAACCAACACGAGACACAGAACCACCAACGTTCACAGCCGGGCGGATACCACGGTAGAAAAGGTCGGTTTCAAGGAAGATCTGACCATCGGTAATAGAAATTACGTTGGTCGGAATATAAGCGGCAACGTCACCAGCCTGAGTTTCAATAACCGGCAGAGCTGTCAGTGAACCACCGCCATGGCTGTCAGCCATTTTTGCAGCGCGCTCAAGCAGACGTGAGTGCAGATAGAACACGTCACCCGGATAAGCTTCACGACCTGGCGGACGACGCAGAAGCAGAGACATCTGACGATAAGCAACGGCCTGCTTAGACAGGTCATCGTAGCAGATCAGTGCGTGCATGCCGTTATCACGGAAATACTCACCCATTGCACAGGCTGCGTAAGGTGCGAGATACTGCAACGGAGCCGGATCAGAAGCCGTTGCGGCCACAACGATAGAATACTCCATCGCGCCTTTCTCTTCGAGAAGGCGAACCAGCTGCGCAACGGTAGAGCGTTTCTGACCTACAGCAACATAAATGCAGTAGAGAGATTTTTTGTCATCACCGAGATCATTAACGCTTTTCTGAGCGAGAATGGTATCAGTAAGAATTGTGGTTTTACCGGTCTGACGATCACCAATAACAAGCTCACGCTGACCACGGCCAATCGGCACCAGAGCGTCAATAGCTTTAATACCGGTCTGCATTGGCTCGCTTACAGACTGACGTGGCATAATGCCAGGAGCTTTGACCTCTGCACGACGCATTTCTACGTCAGCCAGCGGGCCTTTACCGTCAATCGGGTTACCAAGACCATCAACAACGCGACCAAGGAGCGAACGACCTGTTGGCACTTCGACAACGCTACCTGTGCGGGTAACCGTATCACCTTCGCGAATGTCAACGCAGTCACCGAAGATAACGACACCAACACTGTCGCTCTCAAGGTTAAGGGCCATACCTTTCTGGCCAACGGACGGAAACTCAACAAGCTCACCGGCCATGACATTCTGCAGGCCGTAAACACGGGCAATACCATCACCTACGGATAGTACTGTACCGGCTTCTACAACCTCAGATTCTTTGTCAAATGACGCGATCTGCTGCTTGAGGATATCCGAAATCTCTGCGGGACGGATTTCCATCACGCGGCTCCCTTCATGGCGTAATGCAAATGGAACAGGCGGGTCTGAATACTGGCATCGTAAAGCCTTGCACCCACACGCACGACGAGACCGCCGAGCAGAGAGGGGTCAACACTTTCACGCACCACCACCTGGGCGTAACCGGCTTGCGCCAGACTGAGTTTAAGCTGATCACGCTGCGCGTCGGTCAGAGCCTGAGCTGAAACAACTTCAGCCACGCTCTCACCGCGACGTGCGGCTGCCAGCTCACTAAATACCTCAAGAATGCGGCGCAGAATCGGAAGACGACGATTCGTCGTAACCACGCCTGCAAAATTCCTGATTGTCTCGCCAAACCCCTGGCTGGCAAGAACAGCGAAAATAGCTTTTTTCTGAACGGCTGTATCCAGCCTTGTGTCAGACAAAACCGTGCGCAGCGGCGCGCTCTCATCAATAAGGCGCGCAAGAGCGTCAGCCTCATCGAGCACTGTATCAAGCTGCTTCTGCTCTTCTGCAAGCTTATAAAGCGCTGTTGCGTAGCGGCCTTCCGGGCCGGTTGCAACATAAGCAGGAGAGTGTTCTGTCGTTACGCCTGAGGTCACCACGTCCTGGGGGTTCTTTCCATCTCTGCGCGCCGGCATTTCACGTTATGACTCCACTTTCGGGCCTGATGATTCAGACCATCAAGCATCTATCGGCGCGGCCTCTAGCATGAGACACCAACTCGTGCAACCAGCGTAACCCTCAGATCTTACACTTTTTGCAGGCTTCACGCTCGAAATCACGTATCCGCTTCCCCTGAAAAGCTCTGTTTCTCTGGCTCAGCGGGCAGAACAAACTTAAAAGCCACACACAACAGCAGAAAACCCGACAATAAAGCCGCGGCGTTAAAAAACCCATTTTTTAACAGATATGGGATTCGGCTAAATTTTGAGGATTCTGGAGCGGACGGAGGGAATCGAACCCTCCTCGGTAGCTTGGAAGGCTACAGCATTACCACTATGCTACGCCCGCGCTCCTAGAGCACTCCATACTCCCAAAATATATCTCTTAGCAACCCCCTGACCATTCTTTTTGCCGTTATAGCATGTATTAACAGCTGGCGTGATTTTTCCTCTTGACTTTATGTCGAGAAAATATTTTCTTCCGGCGTCCGCCAGACGTTAACGGCTCTGGTCATATAACCCGCTAGCGGTTATAGTACCTGGGGTCGGACACGTTTGTTGCGGCCATTTTGCAGGGGTGTAGCTCAATTGGCTAGAGTGCCGGTCTCCAAAACCGGAGGTTGTGGGTTCGAGACCCTCCACCCCTGCCATTTCGTCCTGAACGAAAGCTGATCTGTCAGAGACAGCCTTTGGTCAGTGCAAAAGGTTCAGTTTTTAGGTTATCTGCTTTGTTCCCGTTTGTGAAACGGGCCGGATAACGTGAAGAGAGGAAGTAACGTGTCGGTCAGTCCCGGTAAGTTTCTGCGTGAAGTACGTGCCGAGGCCAAACGGATTACCTGGCCCACACGACGTGCTACTCTGGTTACAACAGGTGCGGTTCTGGCTATGGCCAGCCTGGCATCGTTATTCTTTTTCGCCGTGGATCAGCTGATTGGTCTTGGTATGCGTCAATTATTCGGGCTGGGAGGCTGAGGAAGCGACATGGCCAAACGCTGGTATGTGGTCCACGTCTATTCGGGCTTCGAAAGAAAAATAGCTGAGCACATTCGTGAGCAGGCTGAGCAAAAAGGCCTGTCTGACCATATTGACGAAATTCTGGTCCCTTCAGAAGAAGTGATCGAAGTGCGTCGTGGTCAGAAAGTAAGCGCAGAACGTAAGTTCTTCCCTGGCTATGTGCTCGTTAAAATGGAAATGACCGACGAATCCTGGCATCTTGTTAAGGATACACCAAAGGTCACAGGCTTTCTGGGTAACAGAAATCGTCCTTCCCCTATCTCTGCCGCTGAAGCAGAACGGATTATCAACCAGACCAAAGAAGGCCTTGAGCACCCTCGCTCTGCTGTCACTTTTGAGGTTGGTGAGCAGATCCGCGTTGCTGATGGTCCCTTTACTTCTTTCAATGGTGTTATTGAAGAAGTCGACGAAGAGAAAGCACGCCTCAAGGTCAGTGTTTCTATCTTTGGCCGCCTTACACCGGTTGATCTGGAATATAATCAGGTCGAAAAACTCTGAACCTGATCTGATCATTCTATCAGTTTCTCAAACCAGGAAGACATTTTGTCCTCCTGGTTTTTTTATGCTCACCTGATAGCTGACAAGGCCTGCCCTCTCAGGAATGAGAGGGAGGGGTGAAGCCAAAAATACGCCCGTAAAAAGCAACTTCTTCAGCCAGAGCGATCCGCAGCGTGCTCTCCTGACGAAAACCATGCCCCTCACCCGGAAACTCGTGAAGAAAACAGGGTGTACCAGCTTCTTTCAGTGCTGCTTCCATTGCATAAGCCTGTGCGGGCGGTACTACTTTATCCTCTGCTCCCTGCAACAACAGCACGGGACTACGAATTTTTGCTGCTACAGTCAGCGGTGAACGCTCGATATAGGCCGATTCGGCTTCAGGCCAGGGACCGATCAGACCATCAAGATAGCGTGCCTCAAATTTATGCGTTTCTGCCGCCAGAGCCCGTAAATCTGTCACACCATAAAGGCTGACTCCTCCGGCAAACAATGATGACGTCGCCAGCGCCACCAGCACAGTCATACCCCCGGCGCTTGAACCACGAATACTGATACGATCCGGGTCAATTTTGCCTGTCGTGCACATAAACTGACATGCGGCAATGCAGTCTGCCACATCAACTACGCCCCATGCGCCCTTAAGGCGTTCACGCCAGGAGCGGCCAAACCCGGTTGATCCACCATAATTCACGTCTAGCACGGCAAACCCGCGTGAGGTCCACCACTGAATTTTAAAAGAAAATCCCTCCTGCGCCCTGGCGGTTGGTCCGCCATGCACAAGCACAATCATAGGTGGGCGCTCCCCTTCAGGCACTGAGGCCTGGCTGCTGGCAGGAGGATAGAAAAATGCATGCCCCACAGGCTCTCCACCGGCTTCGAGCGGAAAACGAACTGTTTGCGCGACTGAAATATCTTCGGGTGCCAGAGTAAGTGACGCCGCACACCGTAGCCTGTGCTGTACTCCCTTAGCAATAGTACCCACAACTACAGCCGGCAATGCGTCAGAAGCCACCTCAAGCCAGGCATATCGTCCGTCACTCAGCATTAACGGGCACTGCTCGGGTGACGCACTGACAGTCCTGCTCTGACCATCAGGAGCTATGAAAACACAGCGTGAACTCCCGTTCTGCACTACCAGAGCGAGAACCCCTCCATCAGGCAGAAGCTGGTAGCTACGCTGGCCAAATACCCAGGCAGGCTGACCAATCTCCCCCTCAGGCACCGGGCATCTGGTCAGTAATGTTTGTGCGACTCGGGTTTCTGCCTCCCATAAAGTCCAGGCACCCTCTCTGTCAGAAAGAACGTATAAGCGGCCATCTTTTGTCCAGCACGGTTCAAGAAGCGACTCGGGGGCACCATTTCCTGCCAGGATTTTTTCGTCACCTAACCCTGTCACATATCCATTTTCATCACGCAGCAGGCTTGCATAACAAAGTTGCGTTGCATCCCAGGGCATATCGGGGTGGTGCCACTCAATCCAGACGAGAAAACGTCCATCAGGTGAAAGAGAAGGCGATGAAAGAAAATCAGGCCCTTCCCGCAGCACAACCTCAACCGGAGGAGCGCTGTCAGGAGTAAAGTTATCAGGGACAGAGAAAGCAACCAGGGCTGCCTTTGGCTCACCCTCAGCGCGATGATCTTCTCTGACAGCAAACAACACTGTACCATCAGACGAGAAGCGCAGGTCAGCATAACGCAGCCCGTCACAACGACTCAGGCATATCGCTTCACCAACACACCCAGCGGGCTGTAACCAGAGAAAGTCTGTGCGCTTTTCAGAGAAAGCAATAACACCCTTACACACGGCATAGGGTGCGCCACCATATTCATGAACACGCGTGCCAACATCATAAGAAGCACCCAGTGCATCTGAAATACCCTGCTCATCCTGCCAGCAGCACAGAACTGTTCGTCCTTTTTCTGAAGGACGACGCTCAAGCCAGTAAACTGAAGTGCCATCGACACTAACCTCTGACAGTGCCAGAGCCTTGCCAGCAACCAGATCTACCGTAACCGGAGAGGGCCATGTGCCACACGGCAAAGGTTTCTGATGTGCCTTTTTAAGCAGGGCTTTCGGTAAATCAGACATTCCGTCTCCTCTCATGATACAAAAATCTGCTTAATTTATCACAGCCGGGCACCGTATTTCATAAGGAAACGTACTCTTTCTTACGCTCAGGCTTGACACTCAGCCAGCAAAACAGTTCCTGCTACCTCACCTTATATTAACAAATAATAACGGACCTCAGACCCTGTTACACTCTCTGCACTCTTTTTTCTCTGCTGAACATCTGAGCAGCCTTTTGTTACAGTATGGCTATGGTGCAATTGGCGTCGTTGTCATGCTTGAAAGCATGGGGTTACCTTTACCGGCAGAAACTCTGCTGATTGGTTCAGCTCTGTTTTGTGCAACCACACATAAACTCAGCATAGCCGGTGTCATGATTGCAGGAGTCACCGGCGCCATTATGGGTGACAATTTTGGTTATCTGATTGGCCGCCGGCTTGGGCTGAAACTTTTACAAAAACACGGCCCGAAAATCGGTCTGACCTCAGAGCGGCTTTTGCTGGGGCGTTACGTATTTTTTCAGTATGGCGGCCCGGTCGTATTTCTTGGGCGTTTTGTTGCTGTGCTGCGCATGTTTGTAGCTTTGCTGGCTGGTGCCAATCACATGCCATGGCATACCTTTCTTTGGTATAATGCGCTGGGTGGCGTATGCTGGGCAGGGGGATACACCCTTTGCACTTATCTTCTGGGTAACGAAATTTTCAAACTTTCCGGCCCTCTCGCTATTGTTGCGGGCTGTTGTGCCGTCATCGTAATCGGCACATCGTTTCTGTTTCTCAAGAAGAATGAAAAACGTCTGACGGAGGAAGCCTTGAAAGCAGCTGAACAAAACGAACATCTGCGGATTCCATCCGCATGAGTGTCTGGCATAAATGGTCTGTCACCTCCAGACAGCCTTCTCTGAGCGGGCGCGTTGCGCTGGTCACAGGGGGCAACAGTGGTCTCGGGTTTGAAACAGCCTGTGGCCTGGCAAAAAGAGGAGCAAAACTCCTGCTGCCGGTACGCAACCCAGCAAAAGGGGAAGAGGCTCTTAAAGCTTTATCTCAGCGTTGTCCTGGTGTTCAGGCACAGCTATTACAGCTTGACCTTGCGTCTCTCGCTTCTGTCAAAGCCTGTGCTGATTCTGTGTTTAACCACACTGAGCAGCTCGATTTTTTAATTAATAATGCCGGTGTCATGGCTCCCCCGCGCAGGCAGGAAACACTGGACGGATTTGAGCTGCAGTTCGGAACTAACCATCTGGGGCATTTTGCTCTGACAAGCCACCTGCGCCCGCTGCTTCAGGCTGCCAGAGGAGGCGGTACCGTTGTAACTGTCGCCAGCCTGGCCGCTCACAAAACGCATATTCATTTTGATGACCTGCAGTTTCGTCATCACTACAGCCCATTCACAGCCTATCAGCAAAGTAAGCTGGCAAACCTGCTGTTTGCCCGCGAACTTGCCCGCAAAGCCGGAGAGGCAGGCTGGGCACTGCATTCCCGCGCAGCACATCCGGGCTGGTCTTCAACTTCAATCATTGCCAATGGTCCGGCAGCTTCTACGCCCCCGGCTCTGAGTATACTGCAACGCACTGCCGGTGGTGCTGTGCTTCGCCTTATGGGGCAGTCAGCCGCACGCGGTGCCGAGGCCTCGCTTTATGCCGCCCTCTCTCCCGATGCCTGCGATGGTGATTATTATGGCCCGCAGGGCTCTCAGGAGCGACGCGGCCAGCCAGGGCCAGCCCGCGTGCCGGCCGAAGCACGCAAAACCAGTACAGCTGAACGGCTGTGGGATGTTTCCGAGCGCCTTACCGGCGTGGCATGGTAATTTTTTTACGGCCGCCATCTTTTGGCGGCCCGCGACGCTCACGGCTACTGGCTGTGCGGGTATGACTGTGCTGGCGCAGCACAGTTTCAATCCAATCATTCAGTTTCCGTGTCGTTTCCTCGGCCTCTTCCCGTTCAGGATAAAAATCAGGGAAGCGCAACGCCAGCCACCGCCAGGCCACAAGCCTTTTATGACGTTTTTCTGCACGCTCAAGCTCTTCACGCCCGGCGCGCTCACCCGGAACCAGATGCCCCGTGCCAGGAGGATGCACACGCCGCCCGGCAGCATGGTCAGCAGCCCAGCCAATAAGGCGCTTAATACCATTATCACGGTCATCAACCGGGCACATGGCATAAGACCAGCGCGTTACCAGGTCGAGCCCTTCCACCCCCTCAAGGGCTGAAGCAATCGCAAAAGCCTGCTCCATATCTGCCAGACGATAATTCGGGTCATCTTTACGCAATACAGCCCGATGAATACGAGCCAGCACACCGTAAAGGCTGTCTGAACCAATTTCAGCCGCCACAGCCTTAATAATATCTGCATCAGGCTGCACATAAGGGCGTAAATCATCAGGAAGCTCTGCGCCGGCTTCAAGCTGACGACGCAAAAAAGCCGGGCTACCAGCACCGGCCAGCACGGCCACCTCACCCACTTCATGTTTACCATAACGCCCGGCACGGCCACCAATCTGCTTGACTTCCTGCACACGCAGGTCACGGGTCTGGCTACCATCAAATTTCTTCAGAGCCGCAAAAATAACGCGTTTGATAGAAAGATTAAGCCCCATGCCAATAGCATCAGTGGCAACCAGAATATCTGCACCGCCCGAATTAAAACGCTGTGCCTCAGCACGACGCACTTCAGGGCTGAGTGCACCATAAACTACAGCAACCCGACGACCATGCTGCATAAGCGCAGCCCGCAGATCAAGCACCTCACGACGCGAGAAAGCAATAAGGGCATCACCAGCCACAAGATCAGCCAGCCTGACCGGGTGGCCGGAGGGGTGCAGCGGGCTTTTACGCTCAAGCGTAATTTCATCCAGCGGATCACCACACAGCTCGGCAATACGACGCACCATAGGAATACAGTCAGGCGCACCAAGCACATATAAATGGCGGGCAGGTGCACCCATAATCGCAGCTGTCCATGCCGCACCACGGTCTGTGTCAAATAACATCTGTGCTTCATCAATCACAGCCACATCGACCGGATTATGAAAAGGGCACATCTCAACCGTTGCGGCCAGGTGACGACTCCCCGGCACAACAATACGCTCCTCCCCCGTTGCCAGAGAAGCCTCTACACCGCGTGATGCCAGAGCCTCGCGGAACTCATGTGCCAGCAGGCGCAGCGGTGCCAGAGCAAGGCCGCTTTCAGCCTGAGCCAACGCGTTCAGTGCAGTGTATGACTTCCCGCTGTTCGTAGGGCCGGTCACCAGCGTAATACGCCGGTTAAGCGAGCGGGCTGTACGAAAATGCGCGGCATAGCGGTCCAGAGCCGCCACGCGGGCAATCACCGAGTTGGCAACCTTACGGCCCATATCAGGCTGCACTCTGGGGCTGCCGGCAACAGGAGAACCCTGGTCACGCCACTCACTCAGCTTATCACGCAGGACAATCAGCTCAGCAGGATCAAACTCCCACCGCTCACGCCCGCCCGATTCGCTGACCTTACGCGCAACCGGCAGACGATTCTCAGCAATCCAGCGCAAAGCCTCTTTATGCGAACACCGCAGCAGACGTGGCACGTCTTTAAAAGAGACAAGACTTGCCTCCCACTCAGCAAGACGCTGCTCTTCGCTCTGACGTCTTTCCTGAGCAGTGCGCTCAATGGCATGAGCTGCCTTCTGCCTCTGAGTTTCTTCACGGCGTACCGTTTCAAGAAATGGATCGCCGTCAGGCAGACCAAACGCAACAGCAACAGCCAGCAGCAGCAGGTCAACCTGACCAGGTGATAATACCCGCCCGGTATCAAGCAGGTCAGCCTGAATCGCATCAAATGCCTTACGCGGTGTGCTGGCATAAGCACGCAGGCGCGCCTCAGCCACCGGAGCTAATGCCCGCTCAAGGGCTGCATCGTCGGCATCAGGGTCTGTCAGTGTACTGACAGCTTCTTCTATCTCATCACGGGTGACCCAGATACGACCACTGCGACGTGTCAGATCGATCAGACGGGAGATACGCTTTTTACGTCTGACAACACACAGAATCGAGCGAAAAGCTTCATCAGAAATATCACGGGCACCGGGCTCAAGAGCCCTGGCAACGCGACGCAGAATTTCAGGTTCTTCACGGGCCTCAACAGACAGCCCTGTGCGGGACATAACCTGGACAAAAGCCTCTCGGGCGGGGGACGCATACTGTTCTGATGTCATAGATCACTCATGCGTCATCCTGACGTGAGGAACAATGCCCCTGAGCTCATGCAGGCTCTTTTTTCGAAAAAACTTCATATAAAAATGCATCTCTGGGGCCACATAACGCACACGCAACGGAGAAATTACACTTTAGGACTGGCAGAAACCCGCCTCTGCCCTTAAAAACGCCGCCAGCACCGGAAAAATACGCCCCCGGATTAAAGCTCCTGTGTCATTCGGGCGTAACTGGCCAGAACGCACAGACCAGGTAACCGGGCTTTTTCTTTGATCTGTATAAACGGAGTATAAAGCGGCCATGTCTGTCACCTCATCAGAAACACTGAGCGGACCTTCTTTTGATGCCCTGCCGAAATTCTCTGCCTCTGAAGTGCCTGATGGCGTGCTGCCCGTCGAAGGTCACGAAGGCATGTGGCACCTTGCACCACCGACCAAAGAATATGCGCATCTCTACCCTGCAAAAGTTCTGACCGTTCATCACTGGACAGAGCGGCTGTTCAGCTTCACCACGACACGTGACCCGGGCCTGCGTTTTGAAAATGGTCAGTTCGCCATGATCGGGATGGAACTCAACGGCAAGCCACTGCTGCGTGCTTACTCTCTGGCTTCTCCTAACTATGAAGACGAACTTGAGTTCCTCTCCATCGCGGTTGAAGATGGTCCTCTGACATCACGCCTGCGTCACGTTAAAGTGGGCGATACTGTTCTGGTTGGCCGCAAACCAACAGGCACGCTTATTCTTGATAACCTGCGCCCTGGCCGCAACCTGTATTTCCTTTCAACCGGCACGGGCCTCGCTCCTTTCATGAGCCTGATCAAGGACCCAGCCTGCTATGAAAAATTTGACCGCGTTATTCTGACCCACACCGTGCGCGTGTCAGGCGAGCTGGCCTATGCCAACCACATTCGCCACGAGCTGCCACAGCATGAGTTCCTCGGGGAAGATATCGCCGCCAAACTGCTCTACTATCCGGCTGTAACCCGTGAAGACTTTGCCGTGACCGACCGTATCACAACACTGATCGAAAACGGGCAGATCTTCCGTGATCTCAACATTCCTGAGATCGACCCGGAGCATGACCGCGTCATGATCTGCGGGTCACCGGAAATGCTGGCTGACACCGAGGCCCTGCTTGAGGCACGCGGCTTTGACGAAGGCAACATGTCTAACCCTGGTTCTTACGTGGTTGAAAAAGCGTTCGCAGAACGCTGATAAGCTGTTTTTACCCTGCTACATCTCTGCTGCATAAGGAGCTCACACCATGCCCCACGATTTTGACCTTCTTGTTATTGGTGCCGGATCAGGCGGTGTGCGGTGTGCTCGCATAGCAGCAGGGCATGGTGCCCGTGTGGCGGTTGTTGAAAGCCGCCACTGGGGTGGCACATGCGTTAACCTGGGCTGTGTGCCCAAAAAGCTCATGGTGCAGGCCAGCGAATATGGGGCACTCGTTGACGACAGCGCAGGCTTTGGGTGGTCAAACACCCGGGGCACACACGACTGGAGCAAACTGATTGCCGCTAAAGACAAAGAGATTACACGTCTGAACGGTATCTATATCTCTATGCTCGAAAAGGCTGGCATTACCCTGTTTACGGGTCATGCCCAGTTTGAAGATGCACATACTGTGCGCATCATGCCTTCGGCCCTGGCCCCTGACGCTAAGGCGCAGGCTGTGAGCGCAAAAAAAATTATCATTGCAACAGGCTCAGAACCTGTCAGAGCCGACATTCCCGGTGCTGAGCTGGCCATTACCTCTGACGAGGCTTTCTACCTGAAAGAAAGACCCGAATCCGTCGTTATCATCGGTGGCGGTTATATTGGCCTCGAATTTGCCGGTATTTTTGCGGGCCTGGAGTCACAGGTTGACCTGGTCTACCGTCAGCCTGAACCGCTGCGCGGGTTTGATCAGGATATGCGAACGGCGGTGAAAGAGGCGGTTAACGCAAAGGGGATTCAGCAACACCCCTCCGCCTCACCGCAGGAAATCATACGAACCGGCACCGGATACGCCGTAACCCTGGATAATGGCACAACACTCAAAGCAGACTGCGTGATGTTTGCCACCGGCCGACGCCCTAAAGTTGGTAATCTGGGGCTGGAGAAAGCCGGCGTTAAAACAGAAAAAAGCGGTCGTATTATTGTCGATGATACGCAGGAGACCTCTCAGCCTGGTATTTATGCCATTGGCGATGTGACTGACCGCATTAACCTTACACCCGTTGCCATTGCTGAGGGGCACAATCTGGCCGACAGGCTGTTTGGCAAAGACCCGGCCCGTACATGGTCAATCGACACCACCCCTAAGGCTGTGTTCTTCACCCCTCCTCTGGGTTCTGTCGGACTGAGTGAGGAAGAAGCCGCACGCAATGGTGCAGTTGATATTTATCTCTCGCGTTTTACCCCCATGCGCCACACGCTGAGCGGACGCAGAGAACAGAAAACCGTTATGAAACTGGTGGTTGATCAGGCCAGCCAGAAGGTGGTCGGCGTGCATATGCTGGGCGATGATGCTGCTGAAATTATGCAGGGCTTTGCCGTTGCTGTAACTGCAGGCCTGAAAAAGATCGATTTTGACCGCACGGTTGGCATCCACCCGACCTCGGCAGAAGAGCTGGTAACCATGCGCACCCGCACGCGTGAAACACCACACACACCCTGAGTTATTCTGCCCACCCTTTTTCTTTTTTTCAGGAGCAGCAGCATGCCTCTCTCTCATAGTCATTCTGACGACACCTATGATCTGGTGCTCAAAGGTGGCAGCGTTGTGCTGCCCGATGCCACAGTTATCACCGACATCTATGTCAAAAATGGCCGTATCGCCCGTATTGGTGGCCAGGGCAAAGCTGCCCGTGTGCAGGACTGCACAGGTCTGACCGTTTTACCCGGTGTCATTGATACCCAGGTACATTTTCGTGAGCCCGGTGCGACCGAGAATGAAGACCTCGAATCTGGCAGCCGTGCTGCTGTGCTCGGCGGAGTTACCGGCGTTTTTGAAATGCCCAACACAAAACCCACCACCTCAACCCCTGAAGCCATTGCTGACAAACTCAGCCGCGCGCGTGAACGGATGTGGTGTGAGCATGCTTTTTATGTCGGGGCTACGACAGATAATGCTGATCTGTGTGGTGAGCTTGAAAAATTACCCGGCACAGCAGGCATTAAAATCTTCATGGGGTCATCAACCGGCAACCTGCTGGTGTCAGATGACAGCATTCTTGAGCGGATCATGCGTTCTGGCTCACGTCGCATTGCTATTCATGCTGAAGATGAGGAACGCCTGAAAGAACGACTCGATATTCGTGTCTCAGGTGATCCGTCCTCTCACCCTGTCTGGCGTGATGATGAAACCGCATTACGCGCCACAACCCGTGCTTTGCGTCTGGCACGTAAGACAGGCCGCAGAGTTCATATTCTGCATGTTACCACCCCGCAGGAGCTGGAACTGATTTCGCAGCATCGCGACATTGCCAGCTGTGAGCTTACCCCTCAGCATCTGACACTGGCGGGGGAAGAAA